>JBMUAP010000316.1:0-4416 GCA_049454155.1 Blastocatellia bacterium | reverse complement strand
CCTCGTGGGGGGAGGGGGGGGCGGGGCCGTTCTGGTGCCCTTCACCGCCGAGATGATGTCGCTGGAGCATCGTCTGGCGAGGAATGCCGAGGTGATCTCCCCGATTGGGGTGGCCATGGCGATGGTCCGTGATACCGTCGAGCGGACGATGGTCGATCCGACGCCAGACGATCTCGTCCGGGTGCGACGCGAGGCGACCGAGGCGGCCATTGCTGCGGGGGCAGTCCCCGGAAGCGTCGAGGTCGAGGTCGAGGTCGACCCGCGACGCAACCTCGTCCGGGCGATCGCCATCGGCGCGACAGAGCTGCGCCGGGAGCCGTCCGAGGTCTCTCTCCAGACGGCGGAGCAGTGCCGGCAAGTCGCCGTCCGCTCGATGCGCGTGCCGGAGACAGCCGTCCATCTGCTGGCCGAGGCCGGATCGTTCCTGGTCTTTGGGGCGGCTGCCCCCGCCCCCTCCCGCTTTCGACGCTGGCGGGATCCGGGAGAGCGATTCCGGATTGTCGATCGCACCGGGGTTGTTCGACTCCAGCGCCAGGGAAGGGCCGTCGTTCGGCGGAGTACCCCCCGCACCGTTCGCGAAGAGCTGACGCTGGCGGTCGAGTCCCTCACCGATTACGGCGATGCCGGCCGGACCCTCCCGGATCTCTTTCTGCTCTACGGTACCCGGCTCGCCAACTTCTCGGGACTGGCGACCCTCGAACAGGTGCTGACCCTGGTCGAGGTCGAGTTGGGCGGACTCGACCCAGACTGTCCTCTCGGGCTGGTCGCCTGCGCCAAGGACTTATAAGCCAGCTCTACTGGCGCCGCGCGCCCAGCATCCAGAGAGGTCAACGAGAAGAAAGAATGACGAGCAATCGGACATCACCGGAGCAACGCAGATCGCGCCCGAGGGGCCACCTCTCGCTGGCCCTCGTTTTTCTCTTCCTGATTCCCTTCGATTCAGTCCAGTCAGTCCAGTCAGTCCAGGAGGGGGCGGCCGAGATCTTCCGCCAGGCCCAGGAGCGGGTGGGGACCGATCCGGAACGGAACGGCCCGCGGACCTTCTCGGCGAGCGGCAAGTCGCGCCGGCACGTCCGCTACCTCAGCGTCCAATCGCCGACGCGGGTCGTCGAGAAGCAGAAGATTCTCAGCGGAAAGCTGGAGATGGACTTTGCCCTTCCCGACCGGTTCCGGCTGCGCATTCGCGGGGCGACCCTCACTGGGTTTGGATTTTCGATTGAAGAGATCATCAATGGGGAGAAGGCGTGGCGCAATCCACCGATGTCCGTCCGCTCTTTTCAGCGAGACCAGCGGGTGATCGATGTCGGGGACGCGGAGCGGACCCTCTTGCTGCAGGCCCGCACCGCTCGCCAGCAGATTGCGTTCCATTCGCTGGGTTGGTTGGTCACCAGCCCCTCCTCCCTCCCACTGGAGCTTTCCTACGCCGGCCTCTTTCGCCCTCTCACGGGGCCCTTGCGAAGACCTGATCAAGAGGCCTACCAGTCTGTCTTGGCGACGAGCGATGACGGTCTGCGGCTCGTTCTCTACTTTGATCCCGAGAGCTGCCTGTTGAGGGCGATCACCATTGCCGATGTCGAAGTCTTTCGGGAAGCGGTGGTGGTCGAGGTGGCCAGTTTCGATCGACGGGTGATTGCGGGGAGCTATGCCCGGGCGAGGGAGGAGCGCCGCCGCCGCGAGCGCCCCGCCGAACGGCAGGAGGTGACGTGGCAGTTCTTTGACCATCGGGCAGTTGCGGGCCTGGTTCTTCCCCACCGTGCGACCATTCACTTCAACGAAACGCTGATCGAAGAGATCGAACTCGAGCGGGTGCGAGTCGACCAGCCGATCGATCCGAAACGTTTTGCCGGGCGGGAGGAGGTGCGCTATTGAGACGAGGAGGGTGCTCTGATGCTCTTTGGTTTTGAGCTGGACGTGGCGCCTCCCACTCTCTTGCCGCTCACCTGGTCAGCCGTGCCCTCGCTCACCGATCTTGTCGAGGACTACGCCTTGCCAGAGGAGCGGTTGGCGGTCAAGATGGGGCTGGCTGTCGGGGATCTCAACGCGCTCGCCAGTGGTTGCCAAGCGGCACGCCACTCGGCCGAGAAGCTCCGTGAGGAGGTGAGAGGGGCAAGTCCGCGCCGTCTCGCCGAATCGTTGGGGATCGCGGTCGTCGAGGAGAGATGGGGGATCGTCGCCGGGCGTTTCTTTCAGTGGGGAGAGTGCACGGGGCGAGCCAAGCGAATCGTCCTCAACTGCTGGGCGGTCGAGCAGGTCACGGCCGGGATTGTTCGCTGGGGCCGGCCGCGCGAGCTGGCCGCGCTGGTTGCGGAGAGATTGCCCGGTCTGATCCTGGCGCACGAGCTGCACCATTGCTTGTACGCAGACGTGGAGGAGCCGCTGCCATCTCCCCTCGCCCGGGAGTTGGTGGCCCACAGCTTTGCCCGCACCTTCTGTGAGTCCCCGTACTCGCCGCTGCTCTATGATCGACTGGTCATCCTGACCACGGGGAAGATCGTCGACCGTCTCGCGGAAAGAGCTACCGAAAGGGAGCGTGGCAGGGAGTTTCAACGATGAAGTTCTATCTCGGAATGGACGGGGGACAGAGCCACACGACTGCCCTGCTGGGGGACGGGCGAGGGCGCGTGCTGGGGCGAGGAGACGCTGGGCCCTCGAACCATACCCGGGAGCCAGGCGGGCGCGAGCGGCTGATCGCCGCCGTGACTGGCTCGATCGAGGGCGCGCTGCGGTCCGCTGGGCTCCCGGCGATTCGGCCCCGTTTTGTCAGCGCGCACTTAGCGCTGACCGGAGAGCCGGAGGAGAAGATCGAGATTGTCCACGACTTGATTGCGGCGGACCACTTGGTGATTGCCCACGATGCCCCGGGCGCGCTCGCCGGCGCGCACGCCGGAGCGGATGGCGTCATCGTCCTCGCGGGGACGGGATCGGTCGCTTGTGGCGAGATCACCGATCCGGATGGCCTTCGTCGCTACGTCCGTGTCGGCGGCCACGGGTACCTCTTCAGCGACGAGGGCAGTGCCTTTCACATCGCGCAGGAGGCCCTCCGACGAGCGCTGCGGGACGAGGATGCCGGAGGCGAGGACAGGCTGCGTGCGCCACTGCTGCGCCATTTCCGTCGTCCGACCCTCAAGTCGATCGCCCAGGACTGTTATGCGGGCACGATCTCGCGCGACCGGTTGGCCTCCTTTGCCGCAGTGGTCGCCACACTGGCAGAGCGACGTCCCGGACTGGCACGGGAGATCCTCAGTGAAGCCGCGCAGTCGCTCGCGGCCCTCGCCATCCTCGCTCTGGAGCGGCTGGGCGACACGACGCCATTGCTCGATGTCGCCTATGGCGGAGGAGTCTTCCGCAGCGAACGGCTCCGTGCGATCTTTGCCCAGTCTCTCGAATCCCGCTTTCCAGGCATCCAGGTTCGCCCACCCCGCTATGGGCCCGAGATCGGAGCCCTCCTCCTCGCCTACCGCGGCGCTGGCAAGCGTCTCACCCCAGCTTTCCTCGAAACGGTCGAAGCCTCGGCTGCCTCTTTCCTCAGCGAGGCTGACCACCAAGATCAGCGTCAAGGAGTCTCCCGTCATGGGCAATCAAGAGTTGAAGAGAAGTGAGGTGCCATCGTCACAGTTGGCTCCCGTGCTGGAGCGGCTGCGCGGGGGGGTGATCGTCTCGTGCCAAGCTCCCGACGACTCGCCGCTCAACGATCCCCACGTCATCTCGGCGATGGCACTGGCAGCGGAACGGCAGGGGGCGGTCGGCGTCCGCATCAATGGCCCGGAGAACATTCGGGCGACCCGGGCGCGCGTCTCGATTCCGATCATCGGGATTCACAAGGTGGTCACCCCGAACTCCCCCGTCTATATCACTCCGACACGTCAGGTCGCCGAGCACCTGCGCGATTGCGGCGCAGACATCATCGCGCTCGATGCGACCCACCGCCCACGCCCGGATGGCGTAGCGATCGGTCCGCTTCTCACCCAACTGCGTGCCACCCTCGGGATTCCGGTCATGGCCGACATCGCTCGCGAAGAGGAGGGCCTCGCCGCGGCGGAGGCCGGCGCAGACCTGGTCGCGACGACGCTGGCCGGGTACACCGACGAGACCCGTGGGACGCCCTTGCCGGCACTCGATCTGGTCGACCGCTTGGTGCGGGCGCTTGACGGGGTTGGTCAACCCGGGGTCGTCTGCGAGGGCGGCATCGAGACACCCGCTCAGGTTGCGCACTGCTTCGCGCTCGGGGCCTTCGCCGTCGTTGTTGGCACCGCGATCACGGGCATCGAACCGCTCGCCCGCCGCTTCATCGCGGGGGCCCTTCGTCCTCCAGCTTGAATTGGATCCCTGGGCTTTGGACATTTCGTGCTAGAAAAGGGGGCGTTGTAGCCAGCGCCCCAACGGGGCGCCGCATACCAGCCCAGGGTGCAACCCTGG
>JBMUAP010000315.1:0-4421 GCA_049454155.1 Blastocatellia bacterium | reverse complement strand
GCTCGACCCGGGTCCCCCTGCTCCTGGCTGGCCCGTGGATCGCGAAGGGGGCCCGATCGGCGGAGCCGGTCGAGCTGCTCGACCTCTACCCGACCTTGGCTGAGCTGAGCGGCGGCCAAGCGCCACGAGACCTCGAGGGGCACAGCCTCGTTCCGCTGCTGCGCAACCCTCGCACGAGCCGGCCCTGGCCTGCCATCACCACCCACAACCAGGGGAACCACAGCGTGCGCTCGCGGCGGTGGCGGTATATTCGGTACGCCAACGGCGAGGAGGAGCTCTACGATCTGCGCCGGGATCCGAATGAGTGGCGAAATCTTGCCCGCGGCCGAGACGCCAACCGGTACCGTGCTGTTGTGCGGGAACACGCCCGCTGGCTGCCGAAGATCGACGCACCGCCCGTCGCTGGGAGTGCCGCGCGGTTGCTGGTCAACCGGGATGGCCAGTGGTTCTGGGAGGGGAGGCCGATCCATCCGACGGAACTGGAGCGATAGTCGGCAGGAAGAGAGCGAGGTCGACAACTCGTCGCGAAAGGCAGTCGCGGTCATCGAGCTGCCAGTAAACCGGGGGGCCAACGTGCCCCTCAACCATCAACCCTTCACCCGCATTGCAACAGGGAGAACACCATGAAAAGAAGCCATCTCAGCCATTTGGCAGCCTTTTTGACGATGGCAGTGCTTGGTCTGGCACTGTCGATCCCCTCAATAATCAACGCCCAGGTCCTCTACGGCGCGCTGCTTGGGCGAGTCGCCGACTCGGCTGAAGCGATTCTTCCCGGGGCCAAGGTCACCGTCACCAACAAGGCGACCGCGCAGTCGCGCGAGACCGTCACGGACGAGTCCGGATCCTTCGCCTTTCGCGACCTCCAGGTCGGCACCTATGACCTCCAGGTCAGCCAGGGTGGCTTCAAGTCTTACACCAAGTCCGGGGTTACCGTTGGCCTCAACTCGATCGTTCGGGAGGAGATTCAGCTCGAGCCTGGAGGTGCGACCGAGAGCGTGACGATCACTGCCGCCGCGCCCATCCTGCAGACGGATCGTGCCGACGTCAGCAACCAGATCGACAAGGCCCAGATCACCAACCTGCCGATCGGCGCCGGCCGCAACTTCCAGCAGCTCTACAAGCTGATTCCGGGTGCCTCGGCGCCGGCCGATGCCCACGCGGACGCGGGCACCCCGCAGCGCGCCCTCGCCCCCAACTTCACCGGGGCGTCTTTTTCCAACAACACCACACGGCTCGATGGTGCGACGGTGAGCTATCCGTGGCTGCCGCACATCGTCGCCTACGTTCCGCCCCAGGACGCGGTCGAGACCGTCAACATCGTCACCAACAGTTTTGACGCCGAGCAGGGGATGGCTGGCGGCGCAGCCGTCAATGTCCAGATCAAATCCGGCACCAATGAATTTCACGGCAGCCTCCACGAGTTCCATACCAACAGCCGGATGCGGGCACGGAACTTCTTCTACTATCAGCCGGGCACACTGCCGAAGAACATCTTCAACCAGTTTGGCGGGACGTTTGGCGGCCCGGTGATCAAGAATCGGCTCTTCTTCTTCGGCTCGTGGGAGCGGACTGTGCGGCGTCAGAACGCCTCGGCCTTCCGGACCCTGCCGACAGCGGCGCTGCGCCAAGGGGATTTCAGCGGCACTGGCGCGCGAATTTACGACCCGGCGACGGGGGCGGCAAATGGAACCGGTCGGACGCTCTTCCCGGGGGACCGCATCCCGACCAACCGGATCGACCCGATCGTGCAGAAGTTGATTGCGCTGATTCCCGCTCCCAATCTGGTCTCGGCCACCCCGGCCAACAACTACTTTGCCAGCGGTACCTACGAGTTCAACCGCGACAACTATGACTTCAAGGTCAACTTCATTCCGAGCGACAAATCGACACTCTTCGTGCGGTACTCGATCTCACCGAGCCAGATCTTCGATCCTCCTTCGCTTGGTCCAGCCGGCGGAGATGCCCTCGCCGGCGGACAGCCCGGCAACGCCCCGGGACGCGTCCAGAGCACGGCGGTCGGGGGAACTTACACCTTAAGTTCGTCGCTGCTGCTCGACGGCAACGTCGGCTTCACCCGCCAGCGTCTGGGCGCGCAGAATGTCGACATCGACAAGAATCACGGACTGGATCTCGGCATTCCGGGAACGAATGGGCCGGATCGGCTGCAGGGGGGCTATCCGCGCTTCGCGATCAGCGGTTTCTCCTCGATCGGCAATCCGAATGTCTCCAATCCGTTCCTCTTCCGCGACAACCAGTATGTCGCCGCCGGCAACCTCAGTTGGAGTCGCAGAAGCCACAATCTGCGCTTTGGTGGGGAGTATACCTACTACACGATCAACCACTTCCAACCGCAGGCGGCGTTCGGCCCACGTGGCGGATTCAACTTCAGTGGTGGCCTGACCTCGCTCAATGGGGGGCCGGCGCCGACGCTCTACAACGGCTGGGCCGACTTCCTGCTCGGTCTGCCGCAATCGATGGGCAAGGACCTGCAGAACATCAACCCAGCCGCAGTGCGCATGCCAGGCTGGGGGGTCTATGCCCGTGACCAGTGGCAGGTGACACGGACGCTGACCATCAACTACGGCACCCGCTTCGAGCGCTATCCGTTCGCGACGCGCGATCACCGTGGTGCGGAGCGCTACGATCCCGTCAGCGACCGCGTCCTGATCGGCGGCCTCGGCAGCACGCCGGAGGATACCGGTGTCGATGTGGGCTTGGGCCAGTTCGCGCCGCGTCTCGGGATTGCTTGGCGGGCGACGGAGAAGACGGTCGTCCGACTGGGGTATGGGATCAG
The DNA here is from genome assembly GCA_049454155.1 of Blastocatellia bacterium. Classification (GTDB taxonomy): domain Bacteria; phylum Acidobacteriota; class Blastocatellia; order RBC074; family RBC074; genus CAIOZW01. Next base: position 1,627 of record JBMUAP010000315.1, on the reverse strand, counting down.
CATCGATCCCAACTCGTTCCGCAATATGCGCGACGCCTATCCGGCAACGATCTCGCTGCAGCTCTCCGGCGCGACTTCGTTCCAATCAGCGGGTCGGCTCAGCACAGGTCTGCCCGCGATTGTCTCCCCCGATATCTCGTCCGGGTCAGTCGCGCTCCCGACCGCAATCGGGACCCAAACCTTCCCCCAGACCTTCAACCGGGGCTACATCCAATCGCTCAATCTAACCCTGCAGCGGGATATCGGGTGGGGCTTTACCGTTCAGGGGGCCTACGTCAGCACGCGGGCCATCCGTCAGACGGCAAATGTCAACATCAACGCCGGTGAGGTCGGTCTTGGCAACCCGGGACGCGCGCTCGCCCGTTTCGGACGGATCGCCAACATCAACATGCTCGTCCCGTTCAATACGGCGAGTTACGACGGATTCCAGGCCCAAGTCAATCGACGGCTCAACCCAGCGGCTCAGGTTGGCCTGACCTACACCTACTCAAAGGCGATGGGCTATGCCGACAACAGCGACTCCGGGCTGACCTTCCACACGGTCTCGCAATGGGCCCGCAACCGTGCACGCACCAACTTCGACCGGACCCATAACCTTCAGCTCTTTGGTGTCTATGAACTACCCTTTGGTGACGGGAAACGCTGGGCAACCAGTGGGCCTGCCTCCTGGTTTGCTGGCGGATGGCAGGTCAACGGAATCATGACACAGATGAGCGGCACGCCGTTCACCATTACGTCATCGGGCGCTTCGCTCAACGCGCCTGGCAATACTCAAACGGCAGACTTGGTCAAGTCCAGCGTGAGCATCCTGGGGGGCATCGGTCGGGGAGCTTCGTGGTTTGATCCCCTGGCCTTCGCGCCAGTCACCGCGGTCCGCTTTGGCACAGTCGGGCGCAACAACATGCGCGGACCCGGGGTCTTCAACTTCGACGCGAGCCTCTTCCGGAACTTCAAGATCACCGAGCGATTCATGCTCCAGTTCCGGACAGAGGTCTTCAACCTGACCAACACACCAGCCTTCAACAATCCCGGCGGGAACGCCTCCTCGCCGACGCGTCGGCCAGACGGCTCGATCATCAACAACAACGGCTTCAGTGAGATCACGTCCGCGCGGGCGACCGAACGGCAGATCCGCTTTGCCCTCAAACTGACCTTCTGATCGGCTATCTCGACACATTCACGGGACCACCGTCTGCCTCGACATTCGGTGGTCCCGTTCTTGTTTCGCTGCCTTCTAGTGAAGGAATGGATTCCGCCGTCAGGGCATGGTAGCTTCGAATTGTCCAGATTCGTTTTTTTGGAGATCGCCATGTCGACCAGACCAATCAGTAGACAAACCCAAGCCGAGTACCTGCAACTGGATCGCCAGTCCGAGTTGAGGCACGAATTTCTGGATGGCGAAGTGCGGGCGATGACTGGGGCCAGCCGTCACCATAACCTGATTACCGTCAATATTGCCGCGACACTCAGCGAGCAACTCCGTCACCGTCAATGCGAGGTGTATGCCAGCGACATGAGGGTGAAGGTCTCTCCACAGCGGCTCTACGCTTATCCGGATGTGATCGTTGTCTGTGGAACTCCCTGCTTTGAAGACGACGCCAATGACACCCTGCTCAATCCAACCATT
>JBMUAP010000314.1:0-4426 GCA_049454155.1 Blastocatellia bacterium | reverse complement strand
ATCTGGCTTAAAACCCGACTTTCTGTTTGCATAATGGTCATTCAATATCATTTAACGGCCGCCCCGACGCCGCTGCGCAGCGGATCCTGGCTGGTCAACGGGCCGGCCTCGGCACGGCCAGTGGTGATGAGGGCGAGGATCTCGTCGCGGGAGAGCGGCGGCTCGGAGCGAAGGGTCGTCTCGAGCGCGTCGATCTGCCCGTTCAGTCCCAGCAGCACCCGGTAGCCTCTGAACACGGACTCCGCAACGAGAGTCAAGGTCGCACCCGTCGTGCCGGGCAGGAGGTCGAGGGCGGCACGGGTGATCTCGTAGCGTTGCCCGCGAAAGCGGACAAATCCGGACTCGCTCTCCAGTCGCCCGGTGAGCGAGGGATCCTGGGTGGTCCCCGTCACGGTCAGCAGGGCCGATCCCAGCGCGTTGATCTGCTCGCTGCGCACCGCGACCGCATCGCGCGCCTCCAGTCGAATGTTGATCCGGGTCGGGGGCAGGGAAGAGCGGCCCGTCGCGCTCTGTCTTCCACGCGGGGTCGTGACGGGCAGATTGAACTCCAGTCCGGCCCCTCCACCCCTCGAGCCTCCAGCCGCCCCACTGGCGAGCAGTGAGTCGAGGTCGATTCGCGCGTCGTATTCAAGCCGGGTGGTATTGATCGAGCCCGTCAGCGTCTGGCCGTCAGGCGTCCCGCTGAGGCTCAGCTCGGTGCTCAGTGAGGCGCTCAGGTCCCGGTCGACAATCTCTGCACCCTCGACCTTGAACCTCAACTGCCATTGGCGGGGTTGGAATCGGTCGAGCTGGAGCTCCCCTCTCGCCTCGAGTCGCCCCTCATTGGCCGTCGCCCGAAAGGACTCGATCCGCAACGTCTCGCTGGCCAGCGTCAGCAGCCCGTTGCCGTTGGTCAGAAAGATCGGCAGATCCGGGAAGGAGAGGCCCAGATTCTGCAAGTCGATCGCTCCGGTCACGTTGGGGGTTTGGATGGTTCCCCCCGCTTGCGCCTCGATCTGGACCCTTCCTTGCACGCCTTGCAGGGAGAGGAGGGACTCGACTCCCGAGAGGTCCGCGAGATTGAGCGAGGCGCGCAGCGAAAGGTCGAGAGGTCGCTCCGGGGTGATTCCAGTCGTTCCCCGCACCACCAGCTCGACCCCCTGTCCGAGGAGTCGTGCCAGTGGGACCACCATCTTCCCTCCCTCGACGCGCACGTTGACCGGAGAGGCCAGTCGCAACCGATTCTCCGCGACGACGAGCTGCATCTCCTCCAGGACCAAGTCCCCGGCGAGTCGCTCGATCGTCCGCTCTCCCTGGGCGGTGCGCGTCGGGCCCTGGATCGAGATGCGCCCGCTGAGGGTCCCCTCCCTGATCCACTCCTGATCCGGGGCCAGAATCGCCAGCAGCGGGGCAATCTCCATCTTCGAGACCTCTCCGCGGATGGCGACAGGCAGGGCGGGATCCCGCAGGGCGGCTGTTACCAGCAGCAGCTCCTCCTCTCGTCGGGGAGCCGGACCGCTCAAGGTGTTGATGGCAACCCGCATGACTCCCTGTGCCGAGGTTCCGGCATAGACACGATAGTCGACGACAGGCCGTTGGTTGATCTTCAGTTGGGAGGTATTGGCGATGAGGGTCAGGGAGAAGGGATCCCGGTCGAGCCCCTCGGCGGCCTCTGGCGCGAAGCGCCCCGAGACAACGAAGCGCGTCTCGCCCTCCCCCTCGATGCGGAGCTGCTTGACATCGAGCGCCTCGGCGAGCGCGGAGAGGGAGATCTGGCTGGCCTGCCCTTTCAGCTCGTAGGCACCGCTCGCCAGATTCCAGAAGCCCTCGCTTTCAAAGTTGGTCTGAGGCAGTCGGATGGCCAGAGAGGAGAGCCGGGCGACGTGGTCGACAAACCGGATCTCGGCGAGCGCGCGCTGTGCGGCCTGCCGCAGGATGACGGCCCGCTCCAGGCCGAGCGAGACTGTCCCCTGGATCTTTCCGGGCAGTCCCGTCAGCGCGAGTGTGCCCGTCAGTTGCCCCTCGACCTCCTTCGACATTCCGGTCCGGTCGAGGGATTGCCAATCGAGGGCTTGGAGGACCTGCGTGATCTCAATCTCGGCGATCGTCGCCGAGAGTCGTCCCGATTGCGCCGCCTGATCGAAGGGCAGGTCCAGCTCGAAGCGGCTCGCCGAGCCCAGTCTCCCCTCCGTGACGCGAAGAGTCTCTCCCGTCAGGACAATCCCGCCGGCGATTGCGCCGAGCCCTGCCGCACGCAACCCGACCTCCTCCACCGTCAGATTCCCACGCAGGATCGGCGCGCGAAGGTCCCCATTCAACTGCCCAGTGAAGCCGGCGTTCCCCTGCAGGGACGGACGATACTCCTCGATCAGCGGCGCGAGAGGTGCGAGTGTGCGGGCGACGGCGAGGAGCTCCTCCGGTCGAGCGGAGGCGAGGGTCAGGGCGAGATCCGACTCACCCCGCACGGCAAGCATTCCCGACGCACCGAGCCGGGTCGCCTCCGTCCGCAGGTCGAACTCCTCGAAGCGGAACCGGCCTTCCTCCACCTCGACCTGGATCGGCCCGGCGAGCGGCAGCTCCCCGGCGAGTGGCGTCGTCGTCCCAGCAAACTGCGCCGCAATCCGCCCGGTGAGGGTCTCTGGCTTGGCCCCAATCCACGTCAACTCCCCCTCCCCGTCGACGGCCCCGCTGACCGGCAGCGCCTCCAGGTCGAGCAGGCCAAAGATCTCGCGCGAGGGGATCTCCCGGAACCGGCCCGCGACAAGGAAGGGAAGCCCTCGTCGCAACGGAACGGTCGCTCTTGCCTCGACCTCCCCCCGGTCGACTCGTGCCGTCAGCTCCTCGAGGACCAGCTTCGCCGGGTCGAGGCGGGCTTTCGTCTCGACCTCTTCGAAGCCGAGCCCGGCAATCTCACCCGCGGTGAGGGCCGCCTGCGCGGCGACCCGGAATCCCTTTCCGGGAAAGTCTGCCCGCATCGCACTCAACCGGAGGGCGTCGAGATGGCTTCCCGGCCAAGTGACCTGGGTGAGATTGGCCTCCGGCGCGAGTATCCGGGTCTGTCCGCTGACCACTTCTCCGCGCGCCGCTCGGATCTCCACCGCACTCAGCTCGATCGTCTCGATCTGAACGGAGCGGACCCGCGCCCGCTGCGCGAAGAACTGGGTCCTCCCCTTCGCCAGCTCAAATCTCGCGGCCCTGGTTTCGATCCCCGTCAGCCTGGCCCCCTCGACCGCGAGGCGCGCCGCGGTTGGGTTGCCCTCGACGAAGACGCCCGCCCCTGTCGCCTCGACCCGACACTGGCAGACCACCTCTCCCGCCAGCTCCAATCCCGCCGGAAAGAAGAGGTGGTTCAGCTCTGCAGTCGCCGCCTTGACCTCGCCGTGGAACCCCAGCGCGAAGGGGGCCCAGTCGATCTCTCCGGCGGCGCCGCTGATCTTGGCCAGTGCCGCGCTCATCCCGAAGCGCTCGACCACCAGCCCTTTCGCTCCGACCCGGCCTGTCAAGTCCATCCACTCGATGGGGGAGCTGCGCCCCTCAAAGTGGAACCCTCCGGCCGTCGCCCCCACCGTCAAGGCGAGGTCGAGTGGGCCCTTCCCTGTTCCGCTCCGCGCGCTCACCGAGAGGCCGTCGAGCGTGACTCCCCACCCGATCCGCTCATCATGGTAGCGCACACGGCTCTCTTCGAGCGTCACCTGTAATTGCGAGAGATCGAGCGAGACTCGCTTGGCCCCCCCAGCTGGCAGCCGCAGCTCCGTCAGATTGCTTCGTCCAAGCCGATCGACGAGGATCTTTAGATCGACCTGGCTGAGCCGAGCCGTTTTGAGCACGACATCACGATCCATCCGCAGCGCGTACGGATCGATGATCTCTGCTTCGATCGTCAGCTCCCCGATCGAGGCGATCGGCGCGCCGGTCTGCAGGTTGTAGAGGTGAATGTCGCGCAAACGGACGGTCTGTGGGTCGAGCGTCCACCCAAATCCCCCGATCTCCCCGCGCAATCCAAACTCGCCCAGGCGAGTCTCCAGGAAGGTCGCCACTTGTCGGCTGAAGCGCGCCGATCGAAAATAGAGCCACCCGGCCAGCCCGAGAAGCGAGAGCAGGACGATCAGTGCGCCCCCATAACGAAAGACGCGCGGCCCCTTCGGTCTCCGACCAGAACGCGGATCGTTCCCGTTCAACGGAGTCTCGGTTGTTGGCTCCTGACCGTTGCTCATTCCGTCGTGCTGCTCCCTACGTTGGCTCCACGCTCGCCAGTTCCCCTCCTCGTCGGGAGAGGTCTCTTCAGGTCGTTCCGATCCGCGGGACACCCGCAGGTATTCTTTTCCAAACAGCCTTGATCTTCAAGAGCGGCTTATCTCCCCCCCTCGCCCCTCGCCCTTCTACTTAGATGATTTGCCGAGTTCCGCTCCATCCAGTAGGATAGGCCGTTGTTTCTGATCTGAGGCAG
>JBMUAP010000313.1:0-4429 GCA_049454155.1 Blastocatellia bacterium | reverse complement strand
GACACGTTGTCCTGCTCGGGATGGGGGGGAGCAGCCTCTGTCCGGAGGTCTTCCGTCGCACCTTCGGCAAACAGCCGGGCTTTCCCGAACTGCACGTCCTCGACAGCACCGATCCGGCAACGGTGCGGGCCATTGAGGCGTCGGTCGACCTGCCGAAGACGCTCTTCATTGTCGCCAGCAAGTCGGGCTCGACGATCGAGCCCCTCACCTTCTACCGCTACTTCTTCCACCGCATGAACGATGTGACCGGAGGAAGAGCTGGGGACCACTTCATCGCCATCACCGATCCAGGGACCCAGATGGAGCAGAGTGCGAAGGAGGATCACTTCCGTCGCATCTTCCTCAATCCGGCCGACATCGGAGGGCGCTATTCGGCCCTCTCCTTCTTCGGAGCGGTTCCAGCGGCACTGATGGGCCTCGATCTTCGGACCCTGCTCGAACGAGCCGACCAGGCTCGCGTCGATTGCTCACCCACCCGGCCGGTAGGGGAAAATCCTGGGCTCCAGCTGGGAGCGGCAATCGGAGGGATCGGGGCCGCCGGCTTCAACAAGTTGACCCTGACGACCTCCCCGGAACTCGCCTCGCTCGGCCTCTGGATCGAGCAGCTGGTCGCCGAAAGCACGGGGAAGGAGGATCTCCAGATCGTCCCAGTCGTGGGAGAGCCTCTCGGGGAGCCGGCAGACTACGGCAATGACCGCCTCTTCGTGCACATCAGTGTCGGCCCGATCGATGATGCCACCGATGCCAAGCTGACAGCGCTGCGTCAAGCGGGCCACCCTATCATCCGGCGCATCCTCCAGGACACACTCGATCTGGGAGAAGAGTTCTATCTCTGGGAGGTGGCGACGGCCGTTGCCGGCGTCGTCCTGGAGATCAACCCCTTCGACCAGCCCAATGTTCAGGAGAGCAAGGAGAACACCCAGTCCCTGCTGGCCGAGTACACACGGACCGGGCAGTTCCCCGAGACGACGGTCCGCCTCGCCGAGGAAGCTGGACTGACCCTCTTGGCGACTCCAGCCACCCAGGCCGCACTGGGCGGAAGCACCGTCGCGCAGATCCTCCTGGCGCATCTCGACCGGATCCAGCCCGGAGATTATGTCGCCCTCCTCGCCTACTTCGAGGAGACACCGGAACACGAGGGGCTTCTCCAATCGCTGCGACAGCGGATTGGCCGTCGAGCCCAGGTCGCGACCACCACTGGGTACGGTCCCCGCTTCCTCCACTCGACCGGGCAGATGCACAAAGGCGGGGATGATTCGGGGCTCTTCCTTCAGTTGACGGCGGATGACACTCCCGACCTGCCGATCCCGGGGCTCCCCTACTCCTTCGGTATCCTCAAACAAGCGCAGGCCATCGGGGATTTCCAATCATTGGCCAGCCGTCACCGTCGGGCCATTCGCGTCCACCTGGGGAGCGATATCCCAGGCGGACTGCGCCGACTCTTGGAGTTGATCCCGGATCCCGGTCAGATCGCACCGGGACCGTCGATTTGACCATCTCGCTTCCTGTCACCGGTTGTTGAGGCGAGTTTGATGAGCGTATGATGATTGTTGTCCTTTAAACAACGCGTGACCGTTTGACCATTTAGATTGGAGTTCTTTATGCAAGAAGATTCGTTGAGCCGTCGACAGTTCCTTTTGGCAGGCACCGCCCTTGCCGCGGCGCCATTGATCGGGGCTCCCGTGGTGGCACGAGCGGCCGCTCCCCACGTCTTGCCTCCCCTTCCCTACCCTGACAATGCGCTCGCCCCGGTCATCTCCGCGCAGACGATCGGGTTTCATTACGGAAAACATCATCAAGCCTACCTCACCAACCTCAACAAGATGGTCGAGGGGACCGCGATGGCCGAGATGTCCCTCGAACAGGTGATTCGGAATGCGGCTGGTGTGGCGGATAAGGCCGGCCTCTTCAACAATGCCGCCCAGGTCTGGAACCACACCTTCTACTGGAATGGACTGCGCCCCAACGGAGGCGGAGCTCCTGGGAAAGAGCTGGCGTGGCGCATCGAGAAGGACTTTGGGAGTCTCGATTCGCTCCGCAAAGAACTCTTCACGGCGGCCTCGACCCAGTTTGGCAGCGGCTGGGCCTGGCTGGTGGAAGAAGGCGGCAAGATGAAGGTCGTCAAGACCGGCAACGCCGAGACACCCCTCACCCGCGGCGTGAAGCCCCTCTTCACCATCGACGTCTGGGAACACGCCTACTACCTCGATTACCAAAATCGACGCGCGGATTACATCAATGCGATTCTCGATAAACTGATCAACTGGGAGTTTGTCGCAAAGAATCTCATGAGCTGATCCCCCCTCTTCGCGCCGCAGGTCGATCTCCCCTCGGGGTAAGCCGGCTTAGAGCGTGCACAAGAATAGGGAAGGCCCCCCCGACATCCTCTGCCGGGGGGGCCTTCTCGTTTGACTCAGGCTCTTCGATTAGAAGGTGTACCGAAGTCCCATCAGGATCCGACGGTTCCCACCATTGGTTGCCCACTGGTTGAGGAAGTTCGCGCCGGAGTTGATGGCGGAGTTGGGTGTTCCAAAATTCCGGGTATTGGTGGCGTTGAAGAACTCCGCCCGGAACTGGAGGTTGTTGCCCTCCGCGACTTTGATGTTCTTGAAGATGCTGAAGTCGATGTTGGCGATGCCGTCCGCCCGCAGCGTGTTGCGACCGACATTCCCCACACGAACACCCGAGCTCGGCAGCGCCGAGAAGAGACGAGATCCACCCGCCTGCAGCAGCTCGATGATGTTCATCCCCGACAGGTTGAGCGAGGAGTTGAGGTTCGGACGGATGGCGTTGCCCACCAGCGAATCGATCCCCTGGAGAGCCCCCGTCGGATCGGCCCCGTTGAGAACCGTGAACGGGGTTCCCGACTGGAGCGTAACAAACCCGTTGGTCTGCCATCCACCCAGGAAACGACCGACCACACCCTTCTGGTCACGGAAGAAGGGGAGCTCGTAGACGAAGTTCGCCGTGAAGCGATGCGGACGGTCATAGCTCGACCGGGCCCGATCGGCATCCCGGTTGAACGAATCCTGCGGAACGGCGACCTCTCCCTGCGGTTGCGGGTTGAAGATCTCCGAAGCCGTGTCGATGAACGCGCTCCAGGTGTAGTGCATTCCGAAGCTGAAGTTGTTGGTCAACCGCTTCTCCAAGCTGGTCTGGAGCGAGTGGTAGATCGACTCGGCGCAGTTGCAACGCAGGCGGATGATCCCCCGTGTTGGATCTTGCCGACGCAGCGGCTCCGTCCGGCTGTTGCGGGGCAGGGCCGGGTTGCCATCGACCGTCTGGAAGAGGGCGGTTCCCTTGGTTCCGACATAGCCAATACGGACGACCCAGTCCTTGGCGACCTCGCGCTGCACCTCAAGGCTGTACTGATCGGCGTACGGCGAGCGGAAGTCCTCTCCAACGACCGTCCGCGTAATCAGCAACGGATTCCCGGTGAAGGTTGCGTTCTGCAGGTTGGTGTAGGCGTTGGTCAACGAAGGATTGAGCGCCGCCACAAATGGGAAGGCACTGGCAATGTTGAGGTTGATGTTGATGAAGCCATAGTCGTTGGTCCGGGAGTAGCCTCCACGAACCACCGTCTTGTCTCCACCCGTCAAGAGCCCAGCGATCCCATCCTTGCTGGTGCGGGGATTCCAGTTGAAACCAAACCGGGGCTGGAAGTTGTTGAGGTCCCGCTTCGGCACGGGCGTGAAAGCAAAGCGCTGATCATTGTTGTTGGCGGCGACGATCGACTGGCCCAGCGGAACCAGGGAATCGATCGAGTTGCCCGGCGTCTCATACCGCAGACCGAAGCTGAGCGTGAAGTTCGGCGAGACCTTCCACTCATCCTGGGCATAGAAGAAGTAGTCGTACCAGTTATAGTACTGGATCTCCTGCCCACCGCTGACAGGCTTGTTGACCGCCGAGGCGATCGCCGTGTCGTTGACGTAATCGGCCAATGTCGCATAGGCAAGCCGGCCACGGATCGTCGGGAGGAAGAAACTCTTGACTTGAACCCGGCGGAAGTCAAATCCAAACTTCATCGAATGGGCACCGCGGGTATACGAAAGGTTGTCAATGATCTGATACGTATTGTTGTAGCGGAACTGCGGCAAGTTGACGGCCAGACCGATTGCGGTTCGCGAACCGGCAGCGTTGAATCCAATCAAGCCCAACTCGTTGATCTCGATCGAGGGGATCGACTCCGACTCGGGGTTCTGAGCATTGGTCACGGAACCAAAACGCTGGTAGGCAATACGGAACTCATTGACCAGCTTGCTGCTGAGAATGCTCGAGACACCGACATTGGCCGACTGGGTCCGGCTCGTCACCACATTGGCGAGACCAGCAGGAGTCGCCTGCCCGGTCCCGGTGCTGGTCGAGTCGTTGAAGAAGTAGCGGGCGTTGAGGCTGTGCTTGTCGTTGAAGCGATGATCGATGCGCGTAA
>JBMUAP010000312.1:0-4460 GCA_049454155.1 Blastocatellia bacterium | reverse complement strand
GCGAGGGGAGGGAAAAGGGTCGAGGGGCGAGGGATGAGGGGCGAGAGAAAGAAGCGGAGAAGGGGGGCGATCTGCTTCCTGAAAAACCTTCGCGTCTTGGCGGCTTCGCGTGAGACAAACAACCGGGCCCTCGCTGGGAGGGAAGAGGGGGAGAAGAGGGGCGAGGGAAAGAAGGGGCGAATGGCGGCAATGCGCCCCCAAAAAACTCCGTGCCTCGGTGTGAGACAGACAACCGGGCCCTCGCCGGGAGGGAGAGGCTCACGCGAAGGCGCGAAGACGCGAAAGGGGGGGGAAGAGGGGCGAGGGAAGAGGGGTGAGGGGCGAGAGACGGCTTTGCGTGAAAAAAAACAACCGGCCCCTCGCACCCAGGAGGAGGCCCTTCCCTTTCCGAATAGCCATCCATCCCGATTGGGGCTACAATCATCCCCGAGGATACCTGGAGAGAGATCGTGCGATCGAGAACTGAGTCGATCAAGAACCGATGAAAGGAGTTGAACCGGGATGAAGGTAAGAGAAGTAATGTCCACACCGGTGGTCGTGGTGCAGGAGGAGGCGACGCTCGAAGAGGTGGCCCGGACCATGCTCGACCACCACATCGGTTGCGCGCCCGTCGTCAATCGGAAGGGACTCCTCGTCGGAGTGATCACCGAATCGGACTTTGCCGCCAAGGAGAAGGGGTTCCCCTTCTCGACCTTCCGCGCTCCGCAGTTGCTCGGGCAGTGGATCAGCTCCGACAATGTCGAGCGGATCTACGAGGCCGCCCGTCAGCTCCAGGCCAAAGAGATCATGCAGCCGCAGGTCATCACCGTCACCGAAGACCAGACCATGAACGATGCGGTTGTCCTGATGTTCGAGCACGATATCAACCGGATTCCCGTCATTCGGGATGGCGTGCCGGTTGGCATCGTCTCCCGCCACGACCTGCTGCGATTACTCATTCAATGATGCCGGCTCCCTCTCGAACAGCGGTCGACCGGGCTACTGGGTCACCGCTTTGACCTCGACGTGGACCTCGAGGTCCTCACTCGCGGTGCCTTTGTAGACTCCACGGGTTGGGGGGACATCAGCATAGTCACGACCCGTGGCGACGCGGACGTACTGCTCCGTCTGCTCGCAATTGTGGGTCGGATCGAGCGAGACCCATCCTCGTTCCGCCAAGTAGACATCGACCCAGGCGTGCGAGGCGGCGTTGCTCGGGCGTTCTTCTCCTGCTGCCTCTGACTTCCGCAGGACCCGCTCGGAGTAGAGGTAGCCGCTGACGTAGCGGGCGGGAATGCCGAGAGACCGGCACCCGGCGAGCATCAGGTGGGCGAAGTCCTGGCAGACGCCGCGCTTCAAGCGCAGCGCTTCCGGGGCGCGTGTCTTGACGTCCGTCGCCTGCGGGTCATAGACCAGCTCGCGAAAGAGCCCCTCCATCAAGCCGAAGGCCGTCGCTTGCGGATTGTCCGGCGCGGCGTGGCGTCGGGCAAAGGACTCGATCTCTTCCGCCAACGGAACATAGTCGGTCGGTGCGAGAAAGTCGTAGGCGTCGAGTGGCGAGAAGGCGCTCGGCTCGCTCAGGTAGGTCGGCGTCGTCTCGACGTCACTTGCCGCCATGACGACGACGCGGTCGTGGGACTGGAGCGTGTCGAAGTGGTGCACGGTATTGCCGTAGCGGTCGATGTAGGACATGACCTCGCCGCGCGGCTCTGTCATCAGCGAGAAGCGATAACACCGCTGCCCCGCGCCTTCGAGTGGGCGCAACCGCATCTCGGTGTAGGCCTCGTTGATCGCTTCCGTGTAGTGAAAAATGGTGGTATGCCGTATCTGTAGTCTCATCGTCGGCGACCTGTCCTCTTCTTTTTGGGAGAGCGTCACTGCTGCTGCTGTTGCTGGGCGGGCTGTTGCGCGCGTCCCGGGAGGATGACCTGGGTATTGAAGAAGGTCCGGGTGATCTCGTCCCCGACCTGATTGATCCGCATCAGCAGGGTGTCGAGAAAGGGGTGCATGCGAGCCCCGAGAACCTCTTCGATATTGAGGTACTCAAGGTCGGCGCAGATGCGGCCGATCAACCGCTGCGGGTTGCTGTGGGAGGAGAGCTGGGTGGGGCGCGTCGAGTCTCCCGAGAGGGCGTTGATCGAGCGGAGCGCGCGGTGGAGGCAGAACCCGACGGCCCGCGGGAATGTCTGATCGAGCAGCAGAAACTCCGCGACCCGGGAAGACTGCAACTGCGCTGCTCCGGTCTTCCGGAACGCCTCGAATCCGCTGCACGAACGGAGCAGGGAGATCAACTGCAACGATATCTCGGGCCCTTCCCGCATCGTGTTGACCGCTGAATATTTGACGTCGAGCGTCCGCAGTGTCTTGTCGGCCCGTTCCATGAGCTTCCCGAGTTGGATGAACTCGTAGGCGTCCCCGTGCGTCATCGTCTCGGCGGTGATTCCCTGAAAGGCCCACGAGCCATAGCGGATCTGATCGAAGAACTCGTAGGGCCCCCTCCCCGTCACCTCCCGATCGAGATTGCGTACCAGAAAGTAGAGGCGGTTGAGGTTCTCCCACATCTCGCTGCTGATCTGCTCGCGCACGCTGCGTGCGTTCTCCCGCGCCCGGGTGATGCAGGTCGTTACCGCATTCGGGTTCGCCGGATTCCACAGCAGAAATTCGCTGACATTCCGCGCGTTATACTCCTGGTAAGATTGCCGGTACCGCTCTTCATCCCCAGTGATGGCAATGATCGGCTGCCAAGCCGACTCGGCAACCTCGACTGGCGCGTCGAGCAGCGAGTGAAAGTTGACCGTCAAGATCCGCGTGATATCCTCCGCTCGTTCAACATAGCGGGACATCCAGTAGAGGGCGTCTGCGACACGCGACAACATAATGGCTTGATCTCTCCCATCGGGTCCGCCGCTCAGCGGTTGAGGACCCAGGTATCCTTGCTGCCTCCGCCCTGCGAGGAGTTGACGACGAGGGATCCCCGGCGCAGGGCGACGCGAGTCAGCCCCCCGGGAACGATCGTCACCCCCTCTCCGCTGAGGATGTAGGGGCGCAGGTCGATGTGACAGCCGTAGAGCTGCCCCTCTTGATAGGTCGGATGGCGGCTCAACTGGATCGTCGGCTGGGCGATGAAGTTGCGCGGATGGGTCCGGATCAGCTCCCGGAACCGCTCCCGCTCCTCCCGGGTCGATTGTGTCCCGACGAGCATGCCGTAACCCCCGCTCTCGTTGACCGCTTTGACGACCAGACTCTCGAGATGATCCAGGATGTAGGCCCGGTCCTCGTCGCGCATGGCGAGGTAGGTTGGGACATTCTGGAGGATCGGCTCCTCGCTGAGGTAGAAACGGATCATGTCGGGGACGAAGGCGTAGACGGCCTTGTCGTCGGCAACCCCGGTGCCGATCGCGTTGGCGAGCGTGACATTGCCGGCACGGTAGGCGTTGACCAGCCCGGAGACCCCGAGCATGCTCGTGTGGTTGAAGCAGAGGGGATCGAGAAAGTCATCGTCGATCCGTCGGTAGATGACATCGACGGGTTTGAGGCCCCGTGTCGTCCGCGTAAAGACGTGGTTGTCGTGGACGACCAAGTCTCGGCCCTCGACGATCTCGATGCCCATCTGCCGCGCGAGGTAGGTGTGCTCGAAATAGGCGGAGTTGTAGATCCCTGGGGTCAGCAGCACGACGGTCGGGTCTGGATTGTCGTGCGGTGCGATCGACCGGAGGGTCGCGAGCAGCTCCTGCGGATAGTGCTCGATCGAACGGACCCCGTGGCGCTGGAAGAGGTTCGGGAAGGTCCGCTTCATCGCCTGCCGGTTCTCCAGCATGTAGCTCACGCCGGAGGGCGACCGCAGATTGTCTTCGAGGACGAGGTACTCGCCGCGCTCGTTCCGGACCAGATCGCTGCCGATGATGTGCGCGTAGACGTTACGGGGCGGATGGATGCCGACCATCTCCCGCCGATAATGGCGGGCTCCGAAGACCAATTCCGCGGGAATGATCTTCTCCCGCAGAATCCGCTGTTCGTGATAGATGTCGTGCAGGAAGAGGTTGAGTGCCGTCACCCGCTGGGTCAGCCCACTCTCAAGGATCTCCCACTCCTGCCGGGGGATGATGCGTGGAATCAGATCGAACGGAAAGATGCGTTCGATCCCTTCCTGCTCTCCTTCGTTTTCATGGTAGACGGTGAAGGTCACTCCCTGATAGAGGAAGGAGATGCTGGCCCGTCTCCGGCGCTCCTCGAATGACTCCTTCGAGAGCTGGCGCAGACGACTGTAAATGGCCTCGTAATGGGGATGCGGCACCCCCGCGGCGGTGAACATCTCATCGAAGAAATCTCCGATTTCGTAATGGTCTTCGAGCAGAAAGGGCCTCGTTTCAGATGGATCTGGCATACCACTCGACCTCTTCGAGGGAAGGGAGTACCCACCTCTCCGCACGTCAAGCGGGGAGAGCCGGGAGAAGATCAGGATCGAGGTGCTGGTGGATGGT
>JBMUAP010000311.1:0-4461 GCA_049454155.1 Blastocatellia bacterium | reverse complement strand
ACGGAGCAACCGTAGTGGTCAATGACCTCGACGGTGAGGTCGCGGAGGGCGTCGCCGGGGAGATTCGCGCTGCCGGTGGACAGGCCGCCGTCTGCTCCGGGGATGTCACCTCGCCTGACTTTGCCGAGCGGGTCGTCTCGACCTGTATCGAATCGTTCGGCCAGCTCGCCATCGTCGTCAATAACGCGGGATATACGTGGGACGGCGTCGTTCAGAATGTCACGGATGAGATGTGGGAGGCCATGCTCGCCGTCCACCTGACGGCCCCCTTCCGGATCATCCGTGCCGCGACGCCCTACATGCGCGAGGTCGCGAAACGGGAGTTGGCCGAAGGCCGCCGGGTCCATCGCAAGATCATCAACGTCTCCTCGACTTCCGGCGTCGCCGGCAATCCCGGTCAGATCAACTATGCGGCCGGCAAGATGGGGATTGTCGGCGTCACCAAGACACTGGCCAAGGAGTGGGGGCGCTTCAGCATCAACGTCAACGCCGTCGCGTACGGTTTCATCGAGACCCGGCTGACTGCGGCCAAGGAGGCCCAACCGGTCGCCCAGATCGGAGAGAACACCATCCAGCTCGGGATTCCTGAGAGCATGCGGCAGCTCGCGCAGCAGTTCATCCCGCTCGGACGCGCCGGGACTCCGGAAGAGGCTGCCGGACCCGTCCTCTTTCTTGCCTCCCCCCTCTCCGATTATGTGACCGGTCACGTCCTCCTCGTCACCGGGGGCTCTTATCTGTGAGACGGGAGCGGTGGGAGACTTTGCTTGGGCCCTTGCCCAACCTTGCAAGCGCGGGGCGATTGTACTAAGATTCTCAATCTTGAGCAGCACGCTTCCCCCTCGCGTCCCCAACTAGTGGTGGCGAAGCGCGTTCCCTCCCCGAACAGATTGGGGAGATCGACAGTTTACCCTTCTTCGTTCTCTGGTCTGCCCGCCTGCCATTTCGCTGGAATTGGCTGGAAGCGCGGACCCTCTGGTCAGCTGGGTTCAGTCTGGTATCGCCAGACGTCTGGTTGGACAGTCTGGTTGAAATTGACCGGGTTCGGTTCTGTTTGGTCAGGGTTGGCCAATATCACCACTCGGTTGGCGAAGGGGAGTTGGCATCTCCTCGTCGGCAAAGGCCAGATGGGCGAAATGGACCAAGAGAATGCACCAAGGCAGGCTGCTGTAAAGTCTGTGAAAGTCGGGCGCGGAAGCGGGAATCGAGCTGGTGATGATCTCCATCGTGAGTCAAGAGCTGGCTGATGGCACAGAGAAGCTGTCTTTGATTGTCATAGAAAAGCTGAGGTGAGCAGGCGATGAAAGAGTATCTTCCGATTTTGGTTGTCTTTGTCTTTGTCCTCGGGTTTGCTGTCACCAACATCGTCCTTTCTCACGTGATTGGCCGCCGGCGGGACACGCGCGAGAAGCTCATGCCCTACGAGTGCGGGATGGACCCGGTGGGATCGGCCCACCAGCGCTTCTCTGTCAAGTTCTATCTCGTCGCGATGCTCTTAATTATCTTCGACATCGAAGCCATCTTTCTCCTCCCTTGGGCCGTTGTTTTCCGTGACTTGGTGACGCGCCTCTCCCGCCCCTTCGTCTTCTTCGAGATGATCATCTTCCTGACGGTTCTCTTCGTCGGATACATCTACGTCTGGAAGAAGGGGCTCTTCGAGTGGAATCGGGGCTAGCTACAAAGGTAGGCAGGCAAGGGTAGGCAGGCAAGGGTAGGCAGGCAGGGCCCGCAGGGAAGCGGCCTGCCGAGAAGTAAAAGGAGTTCAGCAATGGGTCTTGAGACAAAGATTGGGGAAGTTCTACCGGATGTCCTGACCACGCGGCTCGATTCGCTGGTCAACTGGGCGCGGAAATCGTCGATCTGGCCGGCCACCTTTGGGCTGGCTTGCTGTGCGATTGAGATGATGGCGATGACCGATCCGCGGCACGATGTTGCCCGATTCGGGGCGGAGGTCTTCCGCGCAAGCCCGCGACAGGCGGACGTGATGATCGTCGCCGGGCGGGTCTCGATCAAGATGGCCCCGGTCCTGCGCCGGATCTACGACCAGATGCCGGAGCCGAAGTGGGTCATCTCGATGGGCGTCTGCGCCTCGGCTGGCGGTGTCTTCAATAACTACGCGATCGTGCAGGGGGTCGACAAGGTGGTCCCGGTCGACGTCTTCGTGCCGGGCTGCCCGCCGCGACCGGAAGGGCTCATCTGGGCGATCATGAAGTTGCAGGAGAAGATCGAGCGCGAGAAGGTCTTCACCGAAGAGCCGGCGCGGACGATGGTTCAGCTCGCCTAGCCCGTCCTGGTGCCGGATCTGGGGCAAGGTGTAAGACAGGTTGAAGTTTGGATCTCGGGGGGCTCGATCGGCCTCCAGAGAGAGGGGAAGCGCAGTCATGGCAGAGGAGACAGGCAGCAGGAACATCGTCCCGCGGTACATCGACGCGTCACCGCTCGGAACCCGGTTTGCGGAGACGGTCGTCGAGATCACGGAAGCGCTCGGGGAGGTGACAGTGGTCGCCCGCCCCGAGGGACTGGTCGGATTGATGACCTACCTTCGGGACGAGCCCTCGCTCCGTTTCAACTACCTGAGCGATATCGGCGGGCTCGACCTCGGTGAGTTTGCCTCGCCGCGCTTCGCTGTCTCCTACCAGCTCTATTCGCTGGACCATAACCACCGGGTGCGAGTCAAAGTTTTTCTCGAAGAGGAAGACCCGGCAGTTCCGACGGTCTGCGGCATCTGGAAGACCGCCAACTGGCTCGAGCGGGAGATCTACGATATGTTCGGGGTCACTTTCGAGGGACACCCAGACCTCCGACGGATTCTCATGCCCGCCGATTATGAGGGGCACCCGCTCCGGAAAGATTTTCCCCTCAAGGGGTACTAGGCCCTCTCCCTTGGCCGGAAGCCGCGGCTGGATTTGACAGAAGAAGTAGAAGAGGCAAGAAGAAGATGCAGGCGAAAGAAATTGTAGTCCCGACCTCCGCGATCTCGATGTTGCGCAAGCCCGATCCGCTGGCGGACACGCAGATGACCGTCTCGATGGGGCCGCAGCATCCTTCGACGCACGGAGTTCTGCGCTTGGAGCTGGTCCTTGACGGAGAGACGGTCATTAAGGCGACTCCGGACATTGGCTATCTCCACACCGGCATCGAGAAGACGATGGAGAAGGAGAAGTGGCAGCAGGTGGTGACGGTCACCTGTCGGATGGACTATCTCAACTCCTTCGGGAACGATCTCGGCTATGTCTTGGCGGCAGAGAAGCTGATGGGCGTCGAGATTCCCCAGCGCGCCCAGGACATTCGCGTCCTCCTCACCGAACTCAATCGAATCTCCTCCCACCTGGTCTGGTTTGGTACGCATTGCCTCGACATTGGGGCGATGACGGCCTTCTTCTATGCCTTTACCCATCGTGAGAAGGTGCTCGACCTCTTTGAGTGCGTCTCGGGAGCGCGCCTGCACCAGAGCTACTTCATTATGGGAGGAGTCCGCTGGGATCTTCCGGAGAACTTTCTCGCCCTGACTCAGGAGTTTCTCGATGGGTTCCCGCCCTTCCTCGACGAGTGCAAGCGGCTGGTCACTGGCAACAAGATCTTTCAGCGACGCACGAAGGGGGTCGGGGTGATCGGCAAGGAGTCCGCCATCGACTGGGGGCTCTCTGGTCCGACGATCCGTGGCAGCGGCGTCAACTGGGATATCCGCAAAGCTGAGCCCTACTCTGGGTATGATACCTATGACTTCGACGTCCCGATCTATCACGACGGGGATGTCTGGTCGCGCTATCTGGTGCGGATGGACGAGTTCAAGGAGAGTTGGAAGATCTGTCGCCAGGCCGTCGAGCGGTTGCGGCAGCCGGGCGAGTTCATGGCCAATCACCCGAAGCTCAAGCTCCCGACCCGGGAGCTGATGAAGCAGCACATCGATGTCATGATCCATCACTTCCTCCTCGCCTCCGAAGGCTTTACCGTCCCGATCGGCGAGGTCTACCAGACGATCGAATCGGCGCGGGGAGAGATCGGCTTCTATGTCGTCAGTGATGGAACGGAGCGTCCCTACCGTGTGCGGGTGCGTGCTCCCTCCTACGTCAATTTATCGGCCCTTCCGGCAATGGTCGAAGGGTCACTCCTGGCCGACGTCGTGGCGGTCATTGGCAGTATCGACATCGTCCTCGGCGATGTTGACCGTTAGTCGGGAACTCTTTCTTCCCGGCAATCGATAGACCAAGGTTCGATCAGATCCAAAAGTACCTAGAGCTATGTTCAGCGAAGCTAACGAAACCAAGCTAGACGAGATCATCTCCCACTATCCAGTCAAGCGCTCGGCGGTGCTGCCGGCCCTCTACCTCGCGCAGGAAGAGCACGGCTATGTGACAGACGAGGATGTCCAGTACATCGCCGATCGGTTGGATATGCGGGTCAACGAGGTCGAGGAGGTCGTCACCTTCTACACGATGTACTCCCGCCAGCCCATTGGTCCAC
>JBMUAP010000310.1:0-4471 GCA_049454155.1 Blastocatellia bacterium | reverse complement strand
CACCAACTTCTTGGTGTTGAGGGTTCCCGAGAGGTGAAACCCGTTGAGATACTCAGATGATCCAAGATCGGCGTGAAGAAATGAATATCCCCCGAAGATCTCTGCCCGCGGAGCGTCTTGCGCTGCGGCACTCATCGGAATGGAGGCGAGCAAAAGGAGCAAAACGCCCCAAAAGCGGAGCATTGAAGGCGAACGTAAAAGGGAACTGTCATGGCTGATCATTGGGCCCTCCTGCTGATAGGACCTGTAGGACGAATAGGGCCTAGAGGTCGAATAGGACGAATAGGACCTATCGAACGAATAGAAAACATATGATCGAAAATCCTATAAGTCCTATGAGTCCTATACTCCTATAACACAAAGAAACTCTGAAAAATACCCCCGATTTCAGTGGGAGATCCCCCCCAGAAAGATTCCATTGAAGAGAAACGGGAAGGTCCCATGCGGTTGGGCGCGGAATGCAATCTCCGGCCCAAAGAGCACCAGTCGTCCCTTTCCGACGGGTGCTTCGGCAACAGCGATCTGGCCGGCCAAGTAGTGTTCCCCCCAAGCCCAGCCGCTGCGTAACGGGGGCCGATCCCCAAACCAGGCGACAGGCTGAATCCCCATCCGCGCCGCCTCCGGGAGAAGCTGGAAGACCGGGCTATTGTCAAAGACGAAATGGACACTGCGACCAACTCCATACGCCAGGGGATGATCTGCGTCGACCGTTCCTTCCAGAATCGATCCCGGGAGGTAGTACTTTTCCCTGGGGAGAGGGCGGGTAGTTCCATTGGCCAGTTGCTCGACCAGCGGATTGGTGAGGGGAAGCCCCAGGTGGGCTGCCAGCGAGGTCGACCTTCCAATTGTCAGAATCGTTCCTCCCGCATCCAGAAAGGCCTTGAGCTGGGGGACGGTGCGCGCAATCGACACGCTGCCCAGCCGATCCTGATACTCCGCAGGGACACTCTCGTTGGCGGTGTTGCCCTCCCCGGCGGTGTCCCGGGAGGGAATCGCTCCTGTCACAAAGATCAGCACATCGAACTGGTCACGCAAATTGCCGGCGTCGAGCCTCGATGGGTAGACGACGGTGAAGGGGAACTCGAACTGCTCCAGAATCCAGCGGGTCCACCCGGAAGGCATCGATCCACCGTACCTATCCCAAAGTCCTACACGGACTGGACGCAACCGATCGCCCAATTCGAGAGGGGCACTTGTCACGGGCTCCACGGGGAGCCCGAGTTCCGCCGCGATCGACGTCAGCCGGTCCGTCGTTCCAGGTCGGACGGGAACATAGATCGTTCCTTTGGCGAACGAGTTCCCGCCAACGGTCAGCGGCTGGTGCAGCCAGTAGACCTCGTCTCCCGCCGCGAGGAGCCGATTGGTGGCAATGGCCGAATCGGTGATCTCGTGCCGGATCAGAAAGCCGACGGTTCCTTCGGGAGCCCGCAAGCGAAAGGGGGCCATCTGGGCTCTCCCTGCGATCTTCTCGAAGGGGCCGTCGAAGCCCTCGAGGTGCCGATCGAAGGCGACCCCCATCTGCAGGGCGAGCGTCCAACCCGCGTTGTCATACGGAGGAATGGGTGGTCCTCCAGGGGACTGAAAGTCGTTGGGATGGTCCTGGGGCTCGAACATGTCGAGGACGTGTGCCCGGAATGCCTGCGCCGTCTTGACCACGTATGAACCCGCCGGGTACTGCTTCCCGCCGACCGAGAAGGCTGCCGTCGCCCGATGGACCGTCACCCCTGCTTTGATGAGCGCGTTGACGAAGCGGGTCGCCGTCGAAAAGTCGCGCTGGTTGGCTGGCAGGATGTAGCCGCGCGGATCCCGCCATTCGGGTCGGTGGAGCATCTCATAATAGCGTGTTGGGGCACTGCGCGCGAATCCTCCCAGCGAGAAGGACTCTCCCCCCGTTGATTCCCCGCGGCCCCGCCGGTCCTGTTCGATGGCGGCTTGGACCTCGGCCAGATGACGCGGTTGTGGTGTCCAGTGGTCGCGGCTGCCCCGCTCGATTGCGTTGCGCCCCATCCGGTAGATATTCAGGAGGAAGTCCTCCCGGTGCTTCGTCGCGACATCCAGGACGGCCCGGTTGGCCGTCAGCGAATACTCGATCGACTGCCGAAAATGCCACTTCTGCGGAGCGATGGGCGCCGGTAGGTTGCCTTGGGGAAGATACCGGGAGGGAACGAACGGGATCTCCATCGGGGTTGGATGCCCGATCGTCTCGGTCAACAGACCGATCATGTTGTGAAAATAGACGGTGGTGCGTAGCCCTCCATTCCACCAGGTCGAATATCCTGCCCCCGTCCGCATGGTCGCTCCGGGCTTTCCCTCGGCGACAAACCGCTGATGCATCGCCGCTCCCACCAGATCCAGCCCCGTCACCACCAATGGGTCATACCGATAGTTGAAAGGATCCCGGAAGGGCGGCGCGAAGAGGACCGTTCCCGAAGGCCCCGTCTGGTGATGGTTGTAGACGATCTGCGGGAACCACTCGTGATAGAAGACGCGATTGATCGCCTCCGATTCCGGCTGGGCCGCGAGGTAGAAGTCCCGGTTGTTGTCGTGGCCAACATATTTTTGATAGAGCCGCGGGAGATTGGCGTAGCTCCGTTTGGTCGGATCCGGCTCGCGCATGTACCAGTCGGAGACGAGCTCCATCCCGTCCGGATTGACGAGGCAGCCGAGCATCACCACTTCGTCCAGGATGCGCAGGGTCTCTTCATCCGACCGACTGACCATCTGCCAGAGCAGCTCGATCAGTTGCTGGGCCCCGAGCGTCTCGGTGGCGTGTAGCCCACCATCGATCCAGACGACCGCTTTCCCCTCACGAGCCAAGGCCCGGGCCTCGCTCTCTGAGACCCCCTCCGCGAGGGCCAGCCGCCGTGCGATCTCCCGATAACGGGGAAGCTTTGCCTGATTGCGCGCGGAGGTGACGATCGCCAGCCACATGGTTCTCCCCTCGGCTGACCGCCCCATCTCGACGATCGACAGCCGGTCCGATTGTCTCGCCAGCTTCTTGAGATAGGCCTCGTACCGCGAGTAGTTGACCAGCTGATAATCATCCCCGATCGAGAACCCAAACTCCTCCTGTGGGCTGGTCAGTCGGCTCTGTCCCCGCGTCTGACCGACGCCGCCGACCATCATTGAGGCGAGGAGCAGCCCAATGCCCCACCGTCGCCAAACTCGTCGCCGTGTCTGCCCGCTTGCGCCTCGTCTTCTCATCTCCAGGATGCTCCTTCTGTTGTGTCTGGCCAGGTTACTTGGTGGTCTCAGGATCGATCCCGGCGGATGACCTGACCCCGAACCGCTTCGAGCTTTCCTCCCCGCCAAGCGACTCCTCCATTGATCAGCAGGAGCGAGATTCCGCTGGCGGTCCGTCGAGGGGATCGCCAGGTCGCCCGGTCACGCAGCTCCTCTGGTTGGCAGAGCACCAGGTCGGCGAAGGCACCCGGGCGGATCACCCCCCGGTCGCGCAAGCCAAAAAGGCGTGCCGGCCGCAGCGTCATCCGGTAGACCGCCTCCTCGAAAGAGAGCAGGGGAGGAGGTCCGACAAACTTGGAGAGGAGGCGCGGAAATGCACCATAGGCCGCTGGATGGGGAACGCCCCGCCCGACCTCTTCCGCGTCCGTGCAGAAGCAGGCCAGCCGATGGGTGGCGAGCCGCTGCAGGTACTCCGGCTGTGTATCCTCGCCAGAGATCTCGAAGAGCAGCATCGAGACCTGCCCCTCCTCTGCCACGAGGAGGTCCGAAATCGCGTCGAACGGGTGCTTTCCCGTCAAGTGCCCCAGCTCGGTCAGTGTCCGGTTGACATACTGACGATGAGCTGCCCGCGTCACCGATCCGATGGTGATCGCGTTCCACCCCGTCGCTCGGACCAAGTTGTGCGGCCAGCCGCGCGGGCCCCACGGAGGCCAGCGTGGCCGGAACTGCTCGACCTCCCGCACCATCCGCAGTCGCACGGTCGGATCGAGCAATCGCTCACGCAGCTTTGGAAATCCCCCTTCGAGCGCCCAGGGCGGATAGATCGCCATCATCGTCGTCGCTGCTGCCGTATAGGGGAACATGTCGTAACTGATCCGGATTCCTTCCGCCTCGGCCTGCTCTTCGAGCTGGAGCACCTGCTCGATCTTCGACCAATGAGCTCGGCCGACGGCCTCGTTATGGGAGTGATGAACCCGAACTCCACTCGTCCGCCCAATGGCCAGGAGTTCCTCGACCGCTCGCAGGAGGGTCTCGCTCGATCCACGAATGTGGCTCGTGTAGACCCCATCCTTGCGCGCGACGATCTTGGCCAGCGCGGTCAGCTCAGCCGGCCGACTGTAGAGGCCGGGTGGATAGATCAGCCCGCTCGACAGCCCAAGCGCCCCAGCTTCGAGCGACTCCTCGACCAGCCGGCGCATCGTGCCCAGCTCGCGTCCGGTCGGCTCCCGTTGGGCCAGCCCCATCGCAGCTGTCCGGACGGGGCCGTGTGGTACCAATGCCCCGATAT
>JBMUAP010000309.1:0-4475 GCA_049454155.1 Blastocatellia bacterium | reverse complement strand
TCCACATCCTTGACGCGGATCTCCGGTGGAAGATGGGCATTGAGGGCGCGTCGCAGCCCTCGTGGATCCCAGTCGCGCTTCGATTGAAAGTGAACGACTTGCCCTTCAGCATGGACCCCCTTGTCTGTCCGGGCTGCTGCGTAAGTCGTGACACGGCACCCTTCCAGCCGCGCCAAGACCTCATTGAGGCTTCCCTGGATCGTTGGCAGATTGAGTTGCTCCTGCCAACCCGCAAAGGGGGTCCCATCATAGGCGACCAGCAGCCGCATCTTCATCGATTTGATTCAATCCCAGCAGCCTGGTGAGAGGTCCCTGCCGACTTTCCCGATCGGCTGCCAGGCTTGACGACGGGAACTCCTTGCTGGCAGAGCGGGCACTGCGCAGCAACATAGGTGGGCACCTCGAGGACGGCCAGCGCCTGGCGGGGAACACCCAGATCGACCGCCCCTCCACTGCGATCGATGAGGGATCCTGCAGCGACCGTGATCCCGCCCCGGTCAGCCACCACCGCCATCACTTCACGCGTCGAGCCCCCTGTCGTCACCACATCCTCGACCACGAGGACCCGCTCCCCCGGCCCAATCTCAAATCCACGCCGCAGCACCATCGCGCCATCCTGCCGCTCCGTGAAGAGGGCGCGCAAGCCAAGGGCGCGTGCGACCTCATGCGCGACAATCACTCCTCCCAGCGCCGGCGCAACGACGACATCGATCTGCCCAATCCGCACGTCCTCCCTCACCTTGGCCGCCAACGCCGAACACAACCGCTCCGCGATCGGTGGGCGTTGCAGGACCAGCGCACATTGCAAGTACCGCGTACTATGCAGCCCTGACGAGAGGAGAAAATGCCCATTCAAGAGGGCCGCGCTCGACTCAAACACTTCGATCACGTCATCTGTTCCCATCGTCTCTCTCGCCTTACTCATCTCTTCCCTCTCGCTCATCCTCTCCCCAACCTCATCTTCTTGTCGTCTGCTTCTCTGTATTTCGCCCATCCGCCTGCCCAATGATCAGGTAGCGGAAAGGAAAATGGCGATGCACTCCGATCGAAAGTCTAGCCAAGCCAGCGATCTTCCGCCAATCGGCGTCCTGAAATCCCCGCAATACCGAGACCGCCGCATCATGCCGCACCAACCGGTTCCGCGTGAAGAGCCACGTCAGGCAACGAATCGAGTAGTAGGCCAACGGGTGACGGCGAAGATCGTTAATCAGGAAGGCGTCCCGGGCGACCCGGCTGAACCCTTGCAGCAGCCTCGCGGCCGCTTCATCCTCGAAATGGTGCAGGAAGAGCGAAGCCATGACAAAGTCAAATCCACCCTCGACAAAAGGGAGTTGGAACGCATCCGCCTGAACGACCAGGATCTCCGGGTAGTCCACCACCCAGTCCCGCGCCTCCCGTACGGCCAACGGATGCAGGTCGACCACAACGAAATCGACCCGCTTTCCGCGCTGGCGGGCCCATTCGACCACCATTCTGGGGAGGTCCGCCGAGCCAGTCCCGATGTCGAGAAGGCGAATGTGGTTCCGCCCTGTCGCTTCAATCATGGGAAAGAGGTGGCGGGCAAGAGCGCGCTGCCCACCCAGGAGCTGGTTGATGCGCCGTAAATCGCTCAGACAGTCCCGAAATTCCTCGCCGGTATAGTCCGATCCGTCAATCCACTCCGGTTCTCGACTTCGCTCGGAAAATCGGTTCGCCACAACCACTCCTCCCCCACGATGGCCAATCCGCGGTGGTGATGAGACGCTCTCGCCGATCCCTGCGCCCCTTGACTCAGCAGCTCAAGTTGTCCACTTGCGCACAACCAGCGCCGAGTTCTTCGATCCAAACCCGATACAGTTGCAGACAGCATACTCGATGTCGTGCGCACGAGCTTGGTTCGGCACGTAGTCGAGATCACAGTCAGGATCGGATTCGTCGAGGTTGATCGTTGGTGGAGCATAGCCCCCCGCCATTCCCCCCAGAGTCGCAATCAATCCAGCCGCACCGGAGGCCCCTTGCGGATGTCCAATCATCGATTTGGTCGCGCTCATCGGTACCTGGTAGGCCCGCTCCCCGAAGGCAAGCTTGACCGCCCGGGTCTCAATCCGGTCGTTGAGGTCGGTCGAGGTACCGTGCAAGTTGATGTAGTCGACCTGCTCCGGCCCGATCCCTGCGTCCGCCATCGCCAGCGTCATCGCCCTCGACGGCTCAATTCCCGACTCATCGAGCCGAACGCGGTGATGGGCGTCGCAGGTCGATCCGTGCCCAACGATCTCCCCATAGATGGTCGCGCCCCGCGCTTCTGCGAGCTCAAGCGCCTCGAGCAGCACCAGATAGGCCCCTTCCGCGAGAACAAAACCGTCCCGATCGCGGCAGAACGGACGCGATCCCCGCGTCGGTTCCTCGTTCCACGATGGCGTGATCACCTTCATGACGCAAAATCCGAGCAGAATGCTGTGAGCCAGCGGGGCATCGACTCCGCCCGTCAGGACGCGATCGATGCGACCAAGCGCGATGTTCTGTGCGGCATATGAGATCGCATCGGTTGAGGAGGTACACCCGGTCGAGACCAGATGGCTGAATCCTTTCAAGCCGAATGGCATCGAGATCTCACTGGCGAGCGATCCCGGAGTGGCCGTCGGAATGCTGTAGATGCTCGCCTTCTTCGCTTCATTGGCAAAGTAGTAGCGGTACTGCTTCTCCAAAAAGCTGAGGCTGGCCCCGCCGCTTCCCAAGACGATGCCGATCTGCCGACGCTCGTCGATCGACATCTCCCGCGGATCGATCCCCGCATCCCGGAACGCCAAGTCGGCGGCTCCGATGGCGAAGGCGACCGCATGCGAAACGTGCTGTCGGTCCTTGGCGGGAATCACCTGATCCGGGTCGAAATCCTTGACCTCTCCGGCAATCTGAACCGGAAGGTCGGAAGCGTCAAACCGGGTAATCCGGCTGATTCCACTCTTCCCGGCCTGCATCGATTTCCAGTAGGCTTCTCGACCGATCCCTGCCGGGCTGACACAACCGATTCCTGTAATGACCACTCGTCGCAATGTTTTGGGGCCTTGCATGCATTCTCCTTGCCAACTTGATTCCTGATCCCAATCCCGCTTCATCGACTCCGATTCTTCGAGCCGCTCTGCCCAGCCCTTCCATCGGTCAATGAATGTCGGGATCGGGGATCTCACCTTCCGCTTGTAGAAAATCGAAATCACACCCCTCGTGTGCCTGGGTGACGTGGCTCGCGTAGAGTTGACCGTACCCACGTGGATAGGATGTCGCGGGCGCCACCCACTGAGAACGTCTCCTTGAGAGTTCGGCCGTCTCGACCCGCAGTTCGAGGCGCCGCTCCGGCACATTCAACTCAATCCAGTCCCCCTCCTCGACCAGAGCGAGAGGGCCGCCCACGAAACTCTCCGGGGAGACGTGCAAGACACAGGTCCCATACGAGGTCCCACTCATCCTTGCGTCTGACACCCGCACCATATCACGGACCCCTGCTCGCAACAGCTTCTTTGGAACCGGAAGCATGCCCCATTCTGGCATCCCCGGGCCACCCAAAGGGCCCGCCCGACGAAGCACGAGTACCGAGGTCGCATCGACCGCCAGATCTTCCCGATCGATCCGTGCCACCAAGTCGCGATAGTCCTCGAAGACCACCGCGCGCCCGGTATGGACCATCAACTCCGGCGAGGCCGCAGTCGACTTGATGACGGCTCCATTGGGTGCCAGATTGCCGTAGAGGATCGCGGTCCCTCCCTCCGGGGCGATTGGCGCTGCCAGCGACCGAATCACCTCGCGATTGAAGACCTCGGCTCCCCTGATGTTCTCCCCAAGGGTTCTTCCATTGACCGTCCAGCAATCGAGCCTGAGCAGCGGGGCCAACTCGGCCAACATCGCCCGCAAACCGCCCGCATAGTAGAAATCCTCCATCAAATACTGACCGGATGGCCGCAGGTTGGCAATCATTGGTGTCCGGCGCGAGACCTCGTCAAACCGGGCCAGCGACAACGGAACCTTCGCCCTCCCGGCCAATGCCAGCAGGTGAATGATGGCATTGGTCGATCCTCCAATCGCCATCGTCACCGTCATGGCATTCTCAAAGGCAGCCGCCGTCATCAGCTCTCTCGGACGCCAATCCTCCCAGACCAGTTCCACAATCCTTCGCCCGCAGGCGGCCGCCATGCGGGAATGGGCAGCATCGACGGCGGGAATGGAGGCCGCTCCCGGGAGGGTCATCCCGAGCGTCTCCGCCAGAGAAGTCATCGTCGAGGCCGTCCCCATCGTCATACAATGGCCCGGCGATCGCGCAATCCCCTCCTCGATGCCTTGCCACTCCTCCATCGACAGATTTCCCGCGCATCGCTCCGCCCAGAACTTCCAAGCGTCGCTACCGCTCCCGAGCGTCTTTCCCTGCCAGTTCCCCCGTAGCATCGGTCCCGCCGGAAGGAAGATCGCGGGAAGATTGACCGAGAGGGCCGCCATCAACAGCGCGGGGG
>JBMUAP010000308.1:0-4485 GCA_049454155.1 Blastocatellia bacterium | reverse complement strand
ATCCCAAAACCCGTTTTCACGTGATGAAGGTACAAGCGATATGAACCAACGCCGTCGATACTTTCTCCAATCTCTCGTATCGAACAGTGATTCGACGTTGTTTTTGCGGGCGGGGATAATCGGCTCGATCACGCGCTTAACCAGAAATGCCCGCACCTTGTTGCTGTCGTACCCTCGATCGCCAATCAAACGTTCCGGTTTGCCGTGCTTGCGTTTGCCGGTTTTGACACGAACGTTCTTCAGTGTCGACTCGACCAAGGTCACTTCTGCGGGGGAAGCCCACCCTCTTCTTGTATCTTCTGAGTGATTGGCACACGCTCGGGAACAAGGTCAATTTCTGAGCCATATTGCACAGGCAGCAATTCATTAACAATTTGAGTGAATAATTGCAGGCTGGGCAATTTTCGCGAAATTGCGGCTCTCATTGCATTTGTAAACGTACGGAATGCGTAATCGGCCTTGGTTCAATGTTCACGAACATTCGCTTGAACATCGGAGAGCTCCCAATGTGTAATCCGCTGGGTGCATTCATTGAATCTTGCTTCAATGTGAGCCATTGTGCGCGCAACATTAAAAGCAACATTGCGGTTCCTCCAATGTTGCACTCAATGATGAAGGACATTGCATTCATCATTGGTCACGCATTCCCTGCTTTTCGATACGCATACCGGGCATAACGGCCCCTGCCGGCAGGTTCAAGTCTCGGTTCTTTCTGGGAGAGTTCGTTTATAAGACGAATCACTTTAAACCGGTCAAAGCGGGTGATCTGTCGGATTTCCTGTTTACTCAACCCCTCTTCTCCACGTTTGGCCCGTTCCACAAGAATACTGAGTACCTGGGTCTTGGCGGCCTCCCACTCGATCCGGTGGTCGCGTTCATGATGACCGGGCCCAGCAAGGCGGCGATGCAATTCGGGGCGTAGCGCCCAAAAAGTGCCGCGTTCACTGCCGCCGTGTTCGATGAAACCGTTCTTTTCCATGGCAGCCAAGTGCTCACGCATCTGGGCAGCATTGCGCTGGCATGATAACAGGGCCCTTCTTGATTGCTCCCAACAGGAGATTTCTGCGGTCCATCAGCCAGTTTTCAACATCCTCCGCCTGATGCATGGAAGAAGACCCGCCCAATGACCGGATGCGGTTGGTGGACGGGTCTGTCGTGGTCACAAGATGGAGGTGGAGAGAATCGAACTCTCGTCTGGAAGCCGTTACCGAAGGAATCTACATACTTATCCGTTTCGCTCAAGAGTTCGCCCGTGCCCAGTAGCAGAAACGGCGAAGAACTGGGCGCGAACTATGTCAGGAAGGTCTCGCCAACGGACTCTGACCTGCATCCGGAAGCCAGCCTGAAGAGTCGACGCTCGACATCACGCCCTCAGGCAGAGCGTGAGCGAACGGGCAGTAGCTAGCGTTTTATAACTAGGCCGCCATTGCGAGTTCAGTGTTCGCAACTAACATTTGCCTGCAGTTTACGGGTTACAAGCTTCCCGGTATGCATCCGTCGACTCGGGTCTCCCATCGAAACCAATGCACCCCCAATGGGTTTTCTGATCGAATCGAACGACTTCAGTCTATGGGGCCTCTGGCTGCTTGTCAATTGTCAATTTTTGCGGAAGG
The DNA here is from genome assembly GCA_049454155.1 of Blastocatellia bacterium. Lineage (GTDB taxonomy): Bacteria > Acidobacteriota > Blastocatellia > RBC074 > RBC074 > CAIOZW01. Next base: position 2,872 of record JBMUAP010000308.1, on the reverse strand, counting down.
GCTCGAGGGGTCTTTATGGGAAGTCCTCTTTCCAGTACCTTGTCGGGGGTCTACCTGTGGGGGGCCGTGGGGGGGGGCGTAGGGTGGTGGCAAGGAGAGGGGAGGGAAGCGCGTGAGATCGTATATCTGTGTTCCGATCACGGAGAGTGTGGGGGAGAGGTGTCTGGCGGCGCTGCGCGAAGCGGATGGCGTGGCGGAGGCGATCGAGGTACGGCTCGACTACTTGGCGGAGGGAGAGCTGCCCGGGGAGCGCCTGGTGGACATGGGCGGCGCGGTGCACGCGGCGACCGACGTGACCGGGTGCGGGCTGCTCGGTCACCTTCATCGCGTGGCGGCGGCGAGCGGGGTCGACCTCGAATGGGAGCTGGTGGAGAGCTGGGCGGAGGGGGGATGTCCGGTTGCCTGGGAGAAGGTGATCTGCTCGTGGCATGACTTCGCTGGGACCCCCGTTGACCTCGACGAGCGCTATGACCGGATGGCGGCGACGCCGGCGGCGGTGGTCAAGATGGCGACGATGGTCGGGCGGGTCGAGGAGTGCGTGCGCATCTTCGGAGTGATTGAGCGCGCGCGAGGCCGCAAGCCGGTGATTGCGCTGGGCATGGGCTTGGCGGGATTGTCGACCCGCGTGCTCTCGCTCTCGCGGGGGGCGCTCTTGACCTTCGGGTCGTTGCGGCGCGGGGCGGAGAGCGCGGCGGGCCAGCCGACGATCGATGAGCTGCGCGATCTCTATCGCGCCAAGCGGCTGAGTCGGGAGACAGAGGTCTACGGGGTGATCGGCAACCCAATCGGCCATTCGCGCTCGCCGCGGATCCACAATCGGGCGTTGGGGGTGATGGGGCGCGATGGGGTCTACCTGCCCTTTCCGGTCGAGGAGGTCGGTCGCTTTGTCGAGGAGATGGTCCGGCCCGCGACGCGGCGGATCGATTGGCGGCTGCGCGGGCTGAGCGTAACGATCCCGCACAAGATGGCGATCATGCCCTTCCTTAACCAGATCGACGAGACGGCCCGGAAGATTGGCGCGGTCAACACGGTGGTCGTCGAAGGGGCGGAGCTGCACGGCTACAACACCGACGTCAGCGGGGCGATGCGGCCGCTTGAGGCCCTCGTCGAGCTGAAGGGGGCCCGGGTGGCGGTGATTGGCGCGGGGGGCTCGGCGCGGGCAATCTGCTACGGGCTGCAACTGCGCGGGGCGGCGGTGACGCGCCACGCCCGCGACGTGGCGAAGGCGCGGGTTCTCGCCGAGGAGTTCGGCGCAGCGGTTGCGCCGCTGGGCGATTTTGCCGGCAATGTCGAGGTCGTCATCAACTGCACGCCCGTCGGCATGCAGGGCCACAGCGAGGGGGAGAGCCCGCTGCCGGCGGAGTCGCTGCGCGGGGTCGGGCTGGTCTACGACCTGGTCTACACGCCGGAGGAGACGCGGCTGTTGCGGGAGGCCCGGGCGGCAGGGTGTCGGACGCTCGGCGGGCTCGAGATGTTGATCGGCCAAGCGGCGGAACAGTTCCGGCTCTGGACCGGGCAGGAGGCCCCCCTCGAGGCGATGCGGGAGGCGGCGCGCGACTGGGTCGCCGTGCCGTGCTGCGTCGTCGCGGGCCATCAGGTCGCCTCGCGCGCCTCGGCCGTCTATCCGAGAGGGACGATCGAGATGCAGACGCCCTTCTTTCGCGCCCGCGGGCTCGACCTGAGCGGCTATCGCTCGGCGACGATCAACCTTGACCTCGGGAGCCGGCAGTTCCGACTGCGCCGACCCGCCTTCCACTTCCCGCGCGTCGAGTGGACCGACCTCCATCCACCGGAAGACTTCTCCTTCTGCCGTTGCCGGCTGACCTCTCGCGGACGGACGGTCGAGGGGTGGGTCTACTACCCACATCCAGAGACGAAGGTTCGGCACCATCAGGAGCGGTCGATCCTCGAGGTGATCGCCCCACCGATCGAGGGGCTCGATTACGGGGACGAGGTGACGCTTGAGCTGCGCCCGGAGGAGATCGAACTGACTTAGTCTCCCGTTCGACCGTGCCAGGTCAGGGGTGGGACGACTGTTGGTGGTGGAAGAGGTCGGCGTAGTAGCCTCCGCGGGCGAGCAGTTCAGCGTGGGTGCCGGTCTCGACAAGCCGGCCGGCACGGAGCACGAGAATCTGGTCGAACGATTCGATGCCGGAGAACTGGTGCGAGATGACGATCATCGTCTTGCCCCGTTGCAAACGGTCGAGGGAGGCTTGGAGGAGGCGGGCCGATTCAGCATCGATCGCCGAGGTCGGCTCGTCGAGGAGCAGCAGCGAAGGGCGGAGCAGGATGGCCCGGGCCAGGCAGAGCCGTTGCCGCTGCCCTCCGGAGAGGGTGCTCCCGCGCTCGCCGAGGATCGTGTCGTACCCTTCCGGCAGTTGGGTGATGAAGTCGTGGGCAAAGGCTTGACGGGCGGCCTCTTCGACCTCTTCATCGGTCGCACCGGGGCGGCCATAGGCGATGTTCTCCCGGATGGACGCACCAAGGAGGACCGACTCCTGGAGGACGACACCGATCTGGCGGCGGAGTGAGGCGCGTTGGTAGCGCTCGATCGGCTGCCCGTCGATGAGGATCGTGCCCGATTGTGGGGTGTAGAACCGCAGCAGCAGGCTGGCAATCGTCGATTTGCCGGCACCTGAAGCCCCGACGAGGGCGACCCGCTCACCCGCCGCGATGGTGAAGCTGATCCGGTCGAGCGTCAGCTCTCCCCCCTCCGTCGTACTGTCATAGCGGAAGCAGACCTCCCGGAAGACGATCTCGCCGCGCAGCGCGGGGACGACCAAGCCTGTCTCCTCATCGAGGGGTTCCGGATCGATCTCGAAGATGGCGGCGATCCGTTCCGCGCTCGCCATCGCCCGTGAATACTGGCTGG
>JBMUAP010000307.1:0-4492 GCA_049454155.1 Blastocatellia bacterium | reverse complement strand
CCATCTGTGGTTCCCCCAAACAATGCCATAATCTGACCAAAGGGAAAGGTTCGCAAAATGAATTCAACCGTGCGCCCGAAGATATGATGGGGCACCATTCTAAATATAAATCTGTGTTTATCGGTGTCCATCTGTGGTTCCCCCAAACAATGCCATAATCTGACCAAAGGGAAAGGTTCGCATTTGGCGAAGAGGCCGCTCACTCCTCCTGCGAGGCCATGCGTTGATGGCTCCGCTCGAAGTCGGCTGGCGCATCGAGCGCTTCCGCCTTCCCAGTGCGGCTGATCATCCGCACCTTGGCTGGATCGAAGAGGCGTGCATCGACGGGCAAGGCCTTGTACGGGGTTAGATCTGCCTCGGGGGTGAAGATGTCGCGCAGGTCTGTCGCCGCCGCGTCATATTGATTGAGCGGCTCCCACCCCAAGAGCAGATAGATCGTCTTGAAGATGCTGGCGATGCTGGTATGAGTGGGTGAGGCATAGCCGCGACGGGCGTAGGGGCTGATCACCATGAGGATGCTCCGGTGGGCGTCGATGCTGTCGCGTCCATCCTGGGCGTCGTCCTCCGTGACAAAGATCGCCATCTCCTTCCAGTAGGGCGTCCGCGAGAGATACTCGACGATCCGCCCGAGCGCCAGATCGTTGTCGGCAACAAAGGAGGCCCGGTAGGGATAGCCGTCCTCGGGTCGCTCCCCCGCCGTGTGATCGTTTGGCAGATAGAGGTAGGTGAAGCGGGGCATCGGCCGCCCCGGCTTGATGAACTGCTCCTCGAAATCCTCTCGGAACTGCTGCCAGCGGTACTGATCCGAGATGTTCATGTTGTAGGTCGGATAGTTCCGCGCGGTATTCTCGAAGAGAGGCGCCGGCATCGGATAATTGACCGGGAGCCGTGCCCCCGTGGGCTCAAATCCCGCTTCGGCCTCGATCCCCCCCAGCTCGAACCCCTCGCCATAGTTGCGGAAGGGCAGTCCCGCCCGGTGGAGGTGCTCCCAGACAGAGCCCGCTTCGAGGTAGTCCTCGGGGTGAACGGAGGAGGAGGATCCGGTGAAGGTCAGCCGGCCCGGGGCTTTCTCCGTCGGGCGAAAATCGCGATGTCCTCCGTAGGCCGCCGCCAGGCTCGTCTCGACCCAGGCGTTGGGATAGACCCCGACCAGCCAGCGATGTCCATCCGCCGAGACGTCCGAGTCGAGGTAGAAGTTGTCACTGAAGCTGAAGCGCTGGGTCAGCGCGAGATGGTTCGGAATGATGTTGACCTCGCGCGCGACGACTTGGTTCTTCGCGTCGTAGACGGTGGCACGCGTGCCATAGTTGGCCAGGCTCGGCTCTCCCCGCAGGCGACGTCCGGTGGCGTCCGTGGTCAGTTCACCAAAGAGCTGGTCGTAGGTCCGGTTCTCCTTGGTGATCATGACGACATACTTGATCTGCTGACTGCCGACGCCGAAATCGGCTGGCACGACCCGTGCGTCGATCGGTGCCACCGCCGGAAAGTCGAAGCCGTTGTTGCGGATCACCTGCGCCGTCTCCGCCATCAATGCCCGATCCTCCGGGATTGGCACCAGGGAGACGACCCCTTTCTGCAGGGCTCCGACAAAGGTTCCTTCCGGTCCACGTGTGAAGCGGGGGCCCCCATTCGGGCCCGAGCCGAAGCCTTTCGCACTTGCCACGTAGAGGGTTCGTCCATCCGCGCTGACGGCGAGCTGCGACGGGAACCACGCGGTCGGCAGGTGGCCGAGCACCTTCCAGCTCCGGGTCTCGACGACGGCGACGGCGTTGATACCGGCCTCGGCGACATAGAGCCGCCTCTCATCCGGGCTCAGCGCCATCCCAAAGGGAATCTGACCGCGCAACCGTGTGAGGATGCGCTGCTGGGCTTGGCTCACTCTCCGCCCTTCACGACGCAGCCGCCGCAGGACCTCCTCGAAGAGGTTCAGCTCGATGTTGGCGACGACACGCTCGGTCCGCGCGTCCAGCACCGTCACCGTGTCGTTGTTGGCGTTGCTGATAAAGACGTGGCGCCGTCCGGCGACGACGCCGCTTGGACTGCCCGCCCCGACGATCCGCGTCCCTCCGACCATCTCCCCGATCATTCGTCCAGTACGGGTGCGTGCCACGAGGGTCGGCGCCCTCCCCTTCTCAAGGCGGTAGCTCCAGACAGAGGCTGCTTCCGGATGCGTCGCCTCTCCCAGTCCCGGGACCTGCTTCCCCTCGACCGTCACGCCCTCGACCGCCTCACGCGAGGGGAATCCGAAGGGCGGGAAGGTCAACCCCGTCTCTTTTGGATTGGCTGGGTCGTAGCCCTTGACGAGTGAATAGCGCAAGACGCCCGCATTGGTGACGTAGAGCCGGTCCTCCTCTGGCGAGAGCGCGATCGAGAACGGAGCACGCCCCGTCGGCGCACTCCCGATGATCCTTTGCGCCAACGGATCGATCACCACCACCCGGTAGTTGGCTTGGTCGAGCACGTAGAGCTGCCGGCCATCCCGCGTCAGGGCCATGGCTCCGAGGAAGCTGTCGGTCATCCCGCCTTCATTGGCCGAGATCGTCGCAATCCGGCGCTGCTCGATCAGATCGAAGAGGAAGACCGATCCCTGATTCCCACTCGCGGCGTAGAGGGTCCGGCTGTCCGGCGCAATCGCCAGCCCCATGAAGACGGAACGGAACTCGTCGTCATCGTCATCGGTTACTTTCGATCCCCGATATCGCTGCCGGTCGGCGGCGAGCTGCGCCAGTTGCGGATCTTCTCCACTTCCGAGCCCGCGAATGATCGAGACGGCAAACGGCTCTGTCCCATTGCAGGAGGCGACGAGGGTCTTTCCATCTGGGCTCAGCGTCAAGCCATACGGATGCGCGGCGATCCGCACGTGCCGACCTCGTGGCGTCAGCACCCGCCCGTTGGGGAGGATCGGACCCTCGGCAAGATTGATCGCCACCCGGTCTCCCGCTGGTGCTCGCAGCGACCCGAGCGTGATCGTCCGCGTCTTGGCCGCCGAGAGCACCAGGATTCCCAGTGGCAGGAGCCACCACGTCCTGCTCCATCCCCTTCTACCCCACTTTCTCATCGAGATCTCCTTTTGCCGCTGTGTTCCCTTCTTTCGCGTCGAAACGGAAGACACCCTGTCTCCACTGGCCCCGGTTGTCTCATACCCACCTTCCGGCAAGGGGAGTGCATTTTCTCTCCCCATAGACGAAAATGCACTTGAAAAGTGGTCGAGACTTGGAATGTTCCGCTCTGCCATTGGACTTCATTGCGATCCCAATGCGGGAACCTTCGGTGGCCTCGGCTTCCGCTGGGCAACGCCGTTTGCCTATCCGGCCTCGCAGTTCATCAACATTGCCTTCGGCAACGGCTACGCCGCCGGCCATAATTGGGCGGGGACGGCCGGGTACACCCAGTTCCCCTACAAGAACTCGAACACGACCTTCGACTTCTACGATAACCTCAGCAAGGTGATGGGATCCCACACAATCAAGGCGGGGATCTATGTCAACCACAGCTGGAAGGACCAAGCGGCGATCGAGCAGATCGCCCCAACCGTCAGCCTAGCCCCTCCGGACGCAGCGGTCCTTTACGGTCTCGGGCTCGCCCATCTCTGCCTGGGACGAGCCGGCTTTCGCGCGGTACTCGAACGCTTGGCGAGCTTTCCAGGGGGCAAGGCGGCGCTTCACTACCTCCAGGGGCAGGCCTTCTTTCGAGATCGCCAGTTTGAACAGGCACTGGAAGAGTTGCGGTTGGCCGTGCAGGGCGATCCCGCGCTGCCACGGCTCTCCTTCACCCTTGGCCTGACCTGCCTGCAACTTGGGAAGCCGCGCGAAGCGATCCCGCCGCTGACAGAAGCGGTCGAGCGTGAGCCGGGGAACCTTGCGGCGCTCTACCATCTGGCTGACGCCTGTCAACGGGAGGGCAGGGAAGAGGAGGCGCTCTCACGCTTGGACCAGGCACTGCGGCTCGATCCGGGCGCGGCGGAAGTGGAAGGGCTCAAGGGGCGCATCCTGCAGCGCCTCGGGCGGACAGCGGAGGCACTTGGCCCCCTGGAGCGGGCGGCGCACCGACGCCCAGACGATCCCGAACTGCGCTATGCCCTCGCGCGGCTCTATCAGCAGCTCGGGCGACGGACGGAGGCGGCCCGCGAGTTCGCCGCAGTCCAGCGGCTCAAAGCTGCCCAGCTCGAAGCCGACCGCCAAGCGACTCCCCGCTCCCCATCCCCGTGATCAACGCTTCGTCCGGTTCTCTCCCGCGGGCTCCCGCAAGGTGAGGAACTGGTTGACGGCCTGTCGGGGCAGCGTCTCGACCGTCCCACTCGGCCATTGGATCTCGATCTCGTCGACGTGCGTGGCTGACCCAAGTCCGAAGTGGAGCCGCCTGTCCGAATGGGAGAGGTAGCTTCCTCCCGCCCGGACCTCGTCGACATAACGGCGCGATCCCGCGCGGAGCGTGACGCGCGCTCCAATTGCGTTGCGGTTCGATCTCGTCCCCTCCCGCGTGAGACTGAGCC
>JBMUAP010000306.1:0-4503 GCA_049454155.1 Blastocatellia bacterium | reverse complement strand
CGTCAGTGGGAATTTCCGCCGACGCTGTTTGAGAGTGACAAGACCCCGATCACTGCCTACATCAGTTTCACCATACCACCCAAGCCGCCCGTTTCAGCTGCTCCTTGAGAAGAAGATTGTGGCCTAGCGGCGAGGAGGTTTGTTGATCCGGCCACGACAGGCAGGAGCCCCGCAGCGGCACGCCTTGCGATCGGAATGGTAGGACCACTCATAATCGAGGAGGATCTCTTCCCCAGGTTCAATGTCGCGTAAGGCAAAGAAGAGCAGATGCCCACGGAGGTTGCGGAGGGAGCAGTTCGGCTGGCACGAATGGTTGATGAACTGGGTACCATTGCCCGTCAGTCGCCCGTCGACAGCCCAATAGGAGTCAAGACCGCAGATATGGATGCGTTGCCTGCCTCGAAGCCTCCGCGCCGTCTCTTGGCGGGAGATGCGCTCGCCGACGTACTCGGCAATCTTCCGCCCCTTCCGAAACGGAATCGTCGCAAAACATCCCCGTCCATCGATCGGGGAGGGCCGGACGTCGAGTCCATCCGCCCAAGGAACAGATCCTCGCTTCATCGTCTTTCCCCTCTCATCGAAAGAGTGTTTTCCCGAGAAAGTGTTGGAGGTGGGGCGGGGAACCAGTCTCCTCCGGACCAAGTCAGGTAGGGGACGTACCTCCTTCTTCGTCTGCCGGGAAGGGACGAAGGGGGGAGATTGCCGGAGGTGGCGTGTGGGCTCAAGAGAAGTACAATCATTTCTTCCATTTGTCGAGGAACTCCAAGAGAGGGCAGGTCAGATCGTCAGTTCCTTCTATGGACAGACCCTCACCATCGAGCGAAAGGCGGACGACAGCCCGGTGACGCGCGCCGATCGCGAAACGGAAGAGGTCCTTCGCTCGATCATCGAAGCGCGCTACCCCACCCACTCGATCTACGGGGAGGAGTATGGCGAGAAGCAGGGGTCGAGTGGATGGCGATGGATCCTCGATCCAATCGATGGGACAAAGTCGTTTGTCCTCCAGACGCCGCTCTTCGGGACCCTGATTGCCCTTGAGCGGGATGGGATGCCCGTGCTCGGGTCGATCCTGACCGACCCACGAGATCTTCTTCCCCACCCCGGGCACGAACTGGTGATTGCACTGGCGAGCCAAGTCCGCTTGGTTCGCGGGTTTGGCGACTGCTACGGGTACTTCCTGGTCGCCAGCGGGTTGGCTGATCTCATGGTCGAGCCAAAGAACCTGCAATACTATGACATTGCCCCGATGCCCCCTCTCCTCGCAGGGGCGGGGGGAGTCTTCTCTGCTTTCGATGGAAGCCTGGATTTCCATCTGGGCCAAGGGCTGGCGGCCAATCCGCACCTCCACGCCGAGGTGATGGCGATCGTTGAGAAGATCACGAATCAATCGCCTCTTGGCTGAAGGCCCCGTAACCTCAAGCCTCCACCCGGGAAGGGCAGAGGGAGGCGACCGGGCACCGGGAACAAGCCGGCTTGCGTGCCTTGCAGACCTGCCGTCCGTGATGAATCAGCGTATGTGAAAAGCCGATCCACTCTTTACTGGGAAGGATGCGGATCAAGTCCTGCTCGATCTTCTCTGGCGTCTTCTCTTCTGTCAGCCCAAGGCGCTGGGAGAGTCTGGAGACGTGGGTGTCGACCACGACCCCGGAAGGGATTCCAAAGGCCGTCCCGAGGATGACATTGGCGGTCTTACGGCCGACACCAGGAAGACGGATCAACTCCTCAAGGGTTTGGGGGACCTCTCCTCCGTGCTCTTCAAGGATGGCCCGGCAAGCCCCTTGAATCGAACGCGCCTTGTTGCGGAAGAAGTTGACCGAGCGAAGATCCCCCTCCAGCTCGGTAACAGGAACCGCCAGGAAGTCTTCCGCGCGGCGATATTTTCGAAAGAGAGTGGCGGTCACCAGATTGACCCGCTCGTCAGTGCACTGGGCCGAGAGAATGGTCGCAATCAGCAGCTCGAGTGGATTGCTGTGGTGGAGCGCGCACTCGGCATCCGGATAGGCCTTGCGCAGAAGGCGCAGGATGGATCGGGCGTGCGCGCGTTGTCCGGCGAGATTGTCAGCCGGGTCTGGCTTCCGAGTTGGCATCTGTCACCTCTTCTCCCGAGGAGAGCTGGCTTTCTTCCCGCGTCCGAGACGGATGATGACCTTCCATTGCGGCGGAGTGACCGGCTGGACGGAGAGGCGCGATCCGCGACGCAGCAGCTCCATCCCCTCCAGTTCGGGGATGGAGCGCAACTCCTCGAGAGAGAGGGCGCGGGGAAACTTTTCGACCAGGCGGATGTCGACCATCTCCCAGATCGGATTGTCGGGCGTGGCCTTCGGGTCATAGTGGGAGTCGGTCGGATCGAGCGCCGTCCCATCGGGGTGCGCCAGTTGAACGACCTCCGCGATGCCGACGATCGAGGAGGGGTCGGCATTGCTGTGGTAGAAGAAGACTTGATCTCCAAGCTTCATGGATCGCATGAAGTTGCGGGCTTGGTAGTTGCGAACTCCGTCCCAGGAGGTGGTCTGGTTGGGAGCGGCCGCCAAGTCGTCGATCGAGAAGACATCGGGCTCCGATTTCATGAGCCAGTAGGCCATCAAGGACCTCCTTATCATCCATATCATCATCATCCATCATCCGTAGGCAAGAAATGGGGGAAATTACCCGCATTTCCGGGGCGAACGATCGAGAAGAGCGGCCAGAATCCGCTCGGACGCGTGTCCATCCCAAAGGGGCAACCGTGCGGGAACAAGGACCCTGTCTGGAGAATGCCTGGGAACTCCAGCCTCCAGCACCTCGCAAGCCACAGCGAGAATCCGATCGGGATCGGTACCGACCAACCGGTTCGTTCCAAACTCGACCGTGATTGGGCGCTCGGTGGTCTCCCGCAGCGTCAGGCAAGGAACGCCAAGTGCTGTCGTCTCCTCCTGAAGCCCCCCAGAGTCGGTCAGAACGAGGCTCGCCTTGGACCAGAGGTCGAGAAAGTCCCTGTATCCGAGGGGCGGCAGCGCCTTGATCCCAGCCGGCAAGGCGAGACCTGCTTCGGCGAGCCGAGCCGATGTCCGCGGATGGATTGGGAAGTAGAGGGGGAGCCTCCGGGCAAGCTCTCCCAGCGCGCCAAGCAACGAGGTCAGTCGCGCCGGGTCGTCGACATTGGCGGCACGGTGAAGCGTCACCACCCCGTATGGACTGTCGCTCTGGACGTGCGGGGATAACTTCCCTCCCCGACGAGCGAGATCCCCGAGAAGCTCGGCCCGCAGTGAGTCGATCATGACATTCCCGACCTCGAGGATGCGCTCTTGCGGAATCCCCTCCCGGAGCAGATTTTCGCTGGCATCAGGGCTGGGCGTGAGCAGGAGGTCAGCCAATTGATCGACGACGACCCGATTGATCTCCTCGGGCATGCGTCGGTCGAAGCTGCGCAGTCCTGCCTCGACGTGGGCCAAGGCGACATTTCCCTTCGCCGCCGCCAGGGCGGCCCCTAACGTAGAGTTGACGTCTCCGACAACCAGCATCCAGTCCGGCTGTCGAGAGGCAAGGATCGGCTCAAGACCGAGCATGATGCGTGCAATCTGCTCGGTTGGGCTTCCCTGCCCAATCCCCAACGCAGCATCCGGTCGTGGCAGGTCGAGATCGTCGAAGAAGATCCCCGCCATCTCTTGATCGTAGTGCTGGCCCGTATGGACGAGACAGGGGTCGAACTCGCCCCGATGCCGCGCCATTGCCCGGAGAATCGGTGCCACTTTGATGAAATTGGGCCGCGCACCAGCCACCAGAACGACTCTCACCCTGCCCCCTCCCCCCACTCACGGGCCTCATCCTACTCCTGGTCGCATGATGGCGGAGCGTCACGGAAAGTGCAACATTCCGTGAGCCCCCCCGGCTGGCCCCCATGAATGGACTGGAGAAATGGAGAAGAGAGTGGTTGCCGCTGCCCATCTCCTCGGGTAGAATTTCGGCCAGGTTCCGTGATGGCCCATCTTTGCCCCCTCTGCCCAATGTGCCCGCTCCTGGCGATCACGGTACCCAGGAGAAGGGATCATCATGCCACCACCTCTGTCCTCTTTGAGATTCGTATGCCTCGGTCCAAGTTTGTCGCGGCTCTGCGCCCTCGCACTCTTGATCCTCCTGGTTCCCTCAGACGCCAGATTGGCCACGAGAAGTGCCTGGAACCAATCGAGATCGATGATGGCCCGGGTCACCCGGGTGAGTGACGGAGATACCCTCACCGTTGTCGACCAGCGCGGCCGCGAGTACCGGGTTCGACTGACGGGAATCGACGCCCCCGAACTGGGACAACCATACAGTCAAGTCTCCCGCAGCCATCTCTCGCGGTTGGTCGGCAGACAACCAGTCAGGGTCACGTGGGAGAAGACGGACCGCTATGACCGGCTCCTCGCCTTCGTCAGCCGCGATGGGCTCACCCTCAATCTCGCGCAGGTGGAGGCCGGCATGGCGTGGTTCTACAGAGCCTACGAACTGGAGCTGCCTCCAGCGGAGCTTCAGCGATTCGATCGC
>JBMUAP010000305.1:0-4508 GCA_049454155.1 Blastocatellia bacterium | reverse complement strand
TCGAGCCGCTCCGTCGGGGAGAGTTCGAGCACCTCTCCCGCCTGCGCCGGCGCGAGGAAGCCGACCGCCCCGGCGGCGAGGTGCCATTCGACCGCGCGCTCGATCGCCGCGAAGTCGATCCGATCCTCCGCCGTGAATGGCGTGTTGAGGCTGATGACCACCCCATCCAATCGATCCACTCGATCTGTTCCGTCCTTGCCCAGGTTCACGGCCGTGCCGCTCCCTGAACCCCCTCCCTACCACTCAGCTCGGCGACGACCTCCTTGGCCCGTTCGAGGAGGAGCGTGATCTCGCTGCCAGACCCGACCAGCCGCATGCCGCGCGCAAGCCAGGGCCGCGCCAGCGCCGCCGTCCGGCAGTGGATCCCTGGGACGACCCCGTGCGCCTCGCACGCCCTGATGAAGGATTCGATCGCACCGACGATCCGCGGATGCTCGAACTCCCCGGGCATCCCCATGGAGATCGAGAGGTCTGCCGGCCCGATCATGGCGACGTCGACCCCCTCGACCGAGAGCAACTCGTCACTGCTCTCGAGCGCCCGGCCCGTCTCGAACTGGACGATGTTCATCGTCTCCGCATTGGCGTGGGCCATGATCTCCGCCATCCCGACCGGTTGATAGTCGAGCTGGGGCGGCGTGATCCCGAAGCCGCGACTCCCCAGGGGAGGGAAGCGCGTCCAACTGATCGCCTCGCGCAACAGCTCTGGATCCTCGACCCGCGGAAAGATGATCCCCTGCGCCCCCACGTCGAGCGTGCGCGCCACCAACGAATAGCGCAGCTCCGCCACCCGCACCAGCGGCGTGATCCCCGCTTGGCCGGCTGCCGCAACCACATCCTGCACCGTCTCGAGGTTGAAGCCTCCGTGCTCCATATCCACAAAGAGATAGTCGAACCCCGCCGCTGCCAGCAGCCGCGGAATCTCTGCCGAACGGAGCTGCTGCAGCGCCAGTCCCTTCACCACCCGCCCCTCCCGCAGTCGCTCCTTCGTCCAGTTCTTTCTCATCTTGGTTCCTTCCCGCATTGAGGTTTCCATCCCCCCGCTGTTCCGCTCCTTCGGCCTCTCGCCCTCCTCGGCACTCGGCCCCGTCTCTTTGGTAATCCGGATTTCTTGTTGAGTCCAGCCCGATCAGCGGGAGTTGAGAATAAAGAGCCTCCACTTGGAAGTAAAGAGTTTTTTTGGAAAGTATCTTGACAATTTCCAGAAGTTGCAGTTTATTTCACCTCGTTGTCCCGTCTATCCTCAAAGTTGAATTGAATGACCGACAGAATGGAAGCCCGTTGCGCCGGAGCTGGGAGCTGGGTTGGCCTTGATCCAGTGGGGGGGGGTGAGGCGAGCCGATGGAGAGGGGAAGAGGGATCGAATGCGAATGGATTTGAGGGAATGGTTCCCTCCGTCGTGGAGGAAGGCCCGAGAGATCAACACTGCCAACCAGTGAAGGAGTCGGAATGAAGAGATGGCGAGATAGTCGATTAGGGATGCGTCTGGCAATGGCCCTGCTGATGTTGGCAGGGACGATCCAGGCGCAAGTAACAACCGCAACTTTATACGGGAATGTGCAAGATCCGGGTGGGGCCCCGATTGTCGGGGCGACGGTCCGGGCGACCAATGCGGCGACCGGCGCGGCATTTACAGGAACAACCGATGGGGCAGGGGAGTTCACGCTGACCTTCCTGCCGGTGGGACGCTACACGTTGACGATCGGGGCGACCGGCTTCCGGGAGCAGAGCCAGGAGCGGGTTGACCTCTCGGCGGGGCAGCGGGTCCGGCTTGCCTACACGTTGACGGTGGGTGAGTTGACGGAACGGATCACGGTCACCTCGGAGGTGGCGACGCTGCAGAATGTCAGTCCGGAACAGATCATCACCCAGACGGCATTGCAGGTGCGGGAGCTCCCCTTGGCACGGCGTGACTGGACCAATCTGGTCAACGTCGGGCCCGGGTTGCAGGTGCGCGGGGCCGGTGGTGGAACCGGTGTTGTCATGAACGGGCTGGCGCCGGGTGCGGCCTCGCTGACCGTCGATGGGACGCAGGCTTCGAGCAGCGCCGAGGAGAACTCTCTGACTTCGTTCGGGAACTTCAACCTGATCCGGGCGGTCAGCCTCGAAGCGATCTCAGAAGTCAATGTCAGCAAGGGGATCGCCTCCGCCGAATTTGCCAACACCTTGTCGGGGAACGTCGGCCTGATCACCAAGAGCGGCGGAAACGAGTTTCACGGCAGCCTCTTTGAGAACTACCAGGGGCGCGTCCTCAATGCGCGGAATCAGTTCCTCTCGACGCGACCTGGTGAGGTCTTCAACCAGTTCGGGGGATCGTTTGGCGGTCCGGTCATCAAGGATCGGCTCTTCTTCTTCGGCGTCTACGAGGGCTACCGGCTGCGCCGGTTTGCCAGCTTCAACACGGAAGTTCCGACGCAGGCCTTCCGGGATCAGGCGATCGCGGCGGTGAGTGCTTATAAGCCCTTCTTCGATACGCTTCCCCTGCCCAACCAGCCGATTACGCCAGGGGCGATCACCGCGCGCTACGTCGGATTCGACTCGAGCTCGGCCAATGACAACCACGTCGTGCTGCGTGGCGACTACAACGTCAGCGATCGTGGACGTCTGAGTGGTCGTTACACACGGGGACGGCCCGACTCACTGACGCCGCGCGCCTCAGCGTCCAATCCGCGGACGTTCGTCGGGGTGGATGCCTCGGTGACGGCCAACTACATCTACGGCGGAAACGCGCTCAGCTTGGAGACCCGTGTCGGCTACAAGCGCAACTCGACCGATCGGCTTGATGGGATCTACGCACTGGGCTTGGCGGGCATTACCGGAAACCTTGGGTTCAGCAATGCCGGTGAAGTGCTGCTCAGCCGGGGGACGGGCTGGAGCGTCGAGCAGATCGGGTCGCTGACCAAGGGGCGCCACACGATCAAGTTCGGCGGCATTTTCATGCGGCAGAACCAGACGCGCGAGAATATCGAGACGCCGGAGATTCAGTACTCCAACGTTGCCGACTTTCTGGCCAACATCCCGAACCGGATCCAGGTGACCTTTGGGCTCAACGAGTACCTGATCACCAACTGGAACAACGGCTACTTCATTCAGGACGATTTCCGGATCACGCCGCGCTTGGTGCTCAATCTCGGGATGCGGTACGACTACTTTTCAGTCCCGCAGGAGCGGGATGGCCGGCTCTTCAACCGGGAAAGCCCGTTTGGCTTTGGTCCGTTGCGGCCGGCCAACAGCGCCTACAATGCCGATCGCAACAACTTTGCCCCCCGCTTCGGCTTTGCCTGGACGGCGGATCAATCGGGCAAGACGGTGATCCGCGGTGGTGCAGGGACGTTCTACACTCGTTCGCCCCTGCGCAACATTCTTGAGCTGGTGCGCAACGCGCTCGACGAGCCGTTCCGGGTCGTCTTCAGCCGGGCGGAAGGCTTGCAGCGCAACCTTCGCTATCCGATCACCAACGCGGCGATCCTGCCGTTGGTCCGCAACCCGAACTTCGACTGGACCGGGGCGACGATCAATCCGAACTTCGCCACTCCGTACAGCATCCAGTGGACACTCAGCGTGCAGCGGCAGTTGACGGAGACGATGACGCTCGAGGCGGCCTACGTCGGCAACCACGGTGTCAAGCTGCTCATGAGCCGGCAGATGAACACCGTTGACCGGGTGACGGGCGTGCGCCCGCAGACTGGCTTCGGAGAGTTCCGCCACTTCGACACGTCGGAGTCAACCCACTATCACGGGTTGCAGACCTCGCTACGGAAGCGCTTCTCGCAGAACTTCCTCTTCAACGCGCACTACACGTGGTCGAGCAACATCGGCTTCCTGGATGGTGACTTGACGACACTCTCGGCGCCGCAGGATCCGAACAACCTCGCGCTCAATCGTGGGCCGACGCCGTTCGACATCCGCCACCGGTTTGTCAGCGACTTTCTCTATGAGGTACCCTTCGAGCGGTGGATCGGGCTCTCCGGGCGAGCGGGCAGCCTGTTGCTTGGTGGCTGGCAGTTGAGCGGGATCGTCTCGGCGGAGACCGGGGCACCGGTCAATGTCGGCAATCCCAGCTCGATTCCCGGGCAGCGGCCCGATCTGATCGGGGATCCCTATCTGCGAGACGCTTCCCAGCCGCTGCAGTACCTCAACAAGGCCTCGTTTGCCAGGGTACCGCAGATCGCCGCGAGTGGGGCCTCGGCCCGACCCGGGACGCTGGGAAGGAATGCGATCCGTGGGCCCGGCTTCTGGAACGTTGACCTCGGGATTGGCAAGAACTTGGCCTTGACCGAGGGGATTCGCCTCCAGATCCGCGCCGACATGTTCAACGCATTCAACCACACGAACTTTTCGGGCATCAACACCAACATTGTCAATGCCAGTTTCGGGATGTTCACCTCGACACGGGGAGCGCGGGGCATGCAGCTCAATGCCCGCCTGACGTTCTGAGAGTCCTGGAGAAAGGAAGTGACATGGAACGACGTCAATTCATCAAGACCGCTGCCGCCGCTTTGCCGGCGGCG
>JBMUAP010000304.1:0-4508 GCA_049454155.1 Blastocatellia bacterium | reverse complement strand
AGGGGGTTGGGGATTCCGGCCTACCAGATCACGACCGGGAGTGTCTGCCACCTCGATTCGCGAATGGTCCACCGCGCGCTTGATCACTTTCCGATTGCGGGGCTCGACCTGCTGGTCATCGAGAATGTCGGCAATCTGGTCTGCCCGGCGGAGTTCGATTTGGGGGAAGGGCTGCGCGTCATGGTCTACAGCACCGTGGAGGGGGCAGAGAAGCCGAAGAAGTACCCGGTGATGTTTCACGCCGCCGAGGTGGTACTGCTCAACAAGGTCGACCTGCTGCCTTACGCTGGGGTAAGCCTGGAAGAGCTGACGCGGAATGTGTGGGAGGTCAACCCAGGGGCAGAGATCTTCCCGGTCTCGTGTCGGACGGGGGAGGGGATCGAGGCCTGGGTCGCGTGGCTGCGTCGGCGGGTGGCGGAAGAGGGGAGAGGGACAAGATGACGGAGTGGGCACCGGTGCATCTCTGGCGGAAAGATTTTGGGCGGCTCTTCGAGGCGTTGCAGGCGAGGGGGTACACGATCTCTGGCCCGACGGTGCGCGATGGCGCGATCGTCTACGACGAGATCGAGAGGGTCGAGCAGCTCCCGATCGGCTGGGAGGAGGAGCAGGGGCCTGGGCATTACCGATTGCGGCAGACGGGGAGCCCGGCCTGTTTCCGGTTCACCGTCGGTCCGCAGTCGTGGAAGCGGCTGCTCCATCCACCGCGGGTCCGCCTCTGGTCGGCCCGGCAGACGGGCGAGGGGATCGCGATCGAGCCCGAGTCGCACCCCCCGGTGCGGCAAGCCTTTCTGGGAGTTCGCTCGTGCGAGTTGGCGGCAATTGCGCGGCAGGATCGCGTCTTTTTGGAAGGGGCCCACGTCGACCCTGTCTACCAGACCAACCGGGAGGGCACCTTCCTGGTGGCGGTCAATTGCGGGCAGGCGGGAGGAACCTGCTTCTGCGACTCGATGGGGACGGGACCACGGGCGCGGACAGGCTTCGACCTCGCCTTGACAGAGGTGCTCGAGGGGGAGTCGCACTACTTCGTGCTCGAGGCGGGAACGGAGGCAGGAGCAGGAGTCTTGGCGGACCTCCCGGTGCGGGGAGCCTCGAAGGAGGAGGTGGCCTCGGCCGAAGCCTGCACGGCCCGCGCGATTGCCGGGATGGGACGCAAAATGGAGACGGAGGGGCTGCGCGAACTCTTGATCGACCAGTTCGAGAGTCAGCACTGGGACGAAGTCGCGAGCCGTTGTTTGACGTGTGCCAACTGTACGATGGTCTGCCCGACCTGCTTCTGCACGACGGTCGAGGATGTGACGGACCTGACGGGGGAGCACGCCGAGCGCTGGCGGAGTTGGGATTCGTGCTTTACGCTCGACTTTTCGTATCTGCACGGCGGGAGTGTGCGAACCTCTGCGCGGAGCCGCTACCGCCAATGGTTGACCCACAAGCTGTCGAGCTGGTTCGACCAGTACGGGAGTTCGGGGTGTGTCGGGTGTGGCCGCTGCATCACCTGGTGTCCGGTGGGGATCGACCTGACGGCCGAGGTGCGGGCGATTCGTGCGGCAGCGACCTCCGGTCGCGGGGAGCTGGAATTGCCAGAGACTCAAGTGGGAGAGAACGACGTATGACGATCGAAGAACCCCAGACGGCGGCGATGGCGAGCCACCCCTTTCTGAGTGGGCTCGACGCTGACGCCTTGCGCCTTCTCGGGAGGTGCGCCTCGAACATCCGCTTTCCCGCCGGGTCGGTCATCTTTCGGCAGGGCGGGGAGGCGACCCATTTTTACCTGCTTCAACACGGGAGGGTGGCGCTTGACCTCTATGAGTCACGCCACGGCAGCCACACGATCGAGACGCTCGAGGCGGGGGAGGTGCTGGGCTGGTCGTGGCTGATCGAGCCCTATCGTTGGCAGTTCGACGCGCGCGCGGTCGAGCTGGTCCGGGCGATCTCCCTCGACGCGGCCTGCTTGCGCGAGGTGTGTGACACGCATCCCGTGTTGGGCTATACGATCGTCAAGCGATTGACCCTGGTGGTGGCCCAGCGCTTGACGGCGACACGACTGCAATTGATGGATCTCTATGGAACTCGTACGTGAGACAAACGCGGGGCGGGCCGGTCTCGATCCGATGTTGCCACAACCGTGGGTGATCGAGCGGGTCCGTCAAGAGACACACGATACCTTCACGCTCGAGCTGCTGCCGGGGCGATCGTCGGCGGCCGCAGCGGCGGGGCACTTCCTGCCCGGACAGTTCAACATGCTCTATGTCTTTGGCGTCGGGGAGGTCCCGATCTCGATCAGCGGAGATCCGGGGCAGCCCGACCGGCTGGTCCACACGACGCGGGCGGTGGGCGCGGTGACGCGGGCGATGCGTCAACTGAAGCGGGGCGGACAGATCGGGGTGCGGGGACCGTACGGGACGGGATGGCCTGTCGAAGCCGCGCAAGGGGACGATCTCGTGCTGGTCGCGGGTGGTATCGGGCTGGCCCCGTTGCGCTCGGTCGTCTATCGAGTCCTCGCGGAGCGCGAGAAGTACGGGCGGGTGGTCATCCTCTTTGGTGCGCGGAGCGCGGCCGATCTTCTCTTTCGTCGCGAGCTGGAGAAGTGGCGCTCCCGTTTTGACCTCGAGGTTCTGGTGACAGTCGACCGGGCAAGTGCCGACTGGCGCGGCAGTGTCGGGGTGGTGACGAAGCTCATTGGAAGGGCTCCCTTCGACCCACACAACACGACGGCGCTGCTCTGCGGCCCCGAGATCATGATGCGCTACACGGTCGACGAGCTGCTGCGGCGCGGAATGCCCGCCGGGCGGGTCTATCTTTCGATGGAGCGGAACATGAAGTGTGCGATTGGCCTCTGTGGCCATTGCCAATTCGGAGCGGCCTTCGTCTGTCAGGAAGGGCCGGTCTTTTCATATCCGGCGGTGCAGCGCCTCTTTTCAGTACGGGAGGGATAGACCATGGCGGCAGCAGTGCGACGCAGACCCAAGTTGGCAGTCTGGAAGTTCTCCTCGTGCGATGGGTGCCAGTTGAGTCTGCTCGACTGCGAGGACGAGTTGTTAATGCTCGCCGAACAGATCGAGATCGCCAACTTCCCAGAGGCCTCGCGGGCGGTGGTCCGCGGCCCGTATGACCTCTCACTGGTCGAGGGCTCGATCTCGACGCCGCATGACGCCGAGCGGATCCGCGAGGTGCGCCGCACCTCGAAGGCGCTGGTGACGATCGGGGCCTGCGCGACGGCGGGCGGAATCCAGGCGCTCCGCAATTTTCAAGATGTCGGAGAGCTGATCTCGCTGGTCTATGCCAAGCCGGAATTCATCCGGACGCTCGACAAATCGACTCCGATCTCGGCCCACGTCTTCGTCGATTATGAGTTGAATGGGTGTCCGATCAACAAGACGCAGTTGCTGGAGGTGATCAGTGCCTTCCTGCACGGCCGCAAGCCGTCGATCCCGTCTTCCAGTGTCTGTCTGGAGTGCAAGCGGCGGGGCAATGTCTGTGTGACGGTGGCGCACGGAGAACCGTGCCTTGGGCCGCTGGTTCACGCCGGGTGCGGCGCGATCTGCCCAGCCTATCAGCGGGGATGTTACGGCTGTTTCGGCCCGATGGAGACACCGAACCCGTCCTCCCTCAGCGCGCACTGGGCGGCACAGGGGATGACGCCAGAGGAGATTCTGCGGGCATTTCGGGGCTTTACCGCTTATGCCGAACCCTTCCGGAAAGAGAGTGAGAAGCATGCCGGACCGTCCAAAGCGTAGCACGAGATCGATCGAGGTGGGCTACCTCGCGCGGGTCGAAGGGGAGGGGGCGCTCTCCATCCGGCTGCGCGGCGACGAGGTGACCGATGTCCAGTTGCGAATCTTCGAGCCGCCGCGTTTCTTCGAGGGCTTGCTGCGAGGACGTCTCTACCAGGAGGCGCCGGACATCACCGCACGGATCTGTGGCATCTGCCCCATCGCCTACCAGATGGGGGCGGTGCAGGCGATGGAGTCGATCTTCGGCGTGCGGGTCGAGGGAGCGCTGCGGGACCTGCGCCGGTTGATCTATTGCGGGGAGTGGATCGAGAGCCACGTGCTCCACATCGCCATGCTGCACGCGCCGGACTTCCTCGGCTATGAGGACGCGATCCGCATGGCCAAGGATCATCCAGAGGTGGTTCGCCAAGCCCTTCGCCTCAAGAAGCTGGGCAATCGGATCCTCGCGGTGATTGGCGGGCGGGAGGTCCATCCGATCAATCTGCGGGTGGGGGGCTTCTACCGCCTGCCGACGCGTGCGGAGCTTGCGCCGCTGCGCGAGGAGCTGGAGTGGGCGCGCGGGGTCGCCCGGGAGCTGGTCCGCTGGACGGGCGGCTTCTCGTTTCCCGATTTCGAGCGGGATTATGAGTTTGTCGCGCTCAGGCACGGGCAGGAGTACCCGATCACGGAGGGCCGGATCGTCTCGAGCAGCGGGCTCGACATCCCGGTCAGCGGGTTCGAGGAGGTCTTTGTCGAGGAGCACGTCGCGCACTCGAACGCGCTCCAGGCGACGATGGT
>JBMUAP010000303.1:0-4513 GCA_049454155.1 Blastocatellia bacterium | reverse complement strand
GAAGATAGTCGTAGAGGGTCGGCGGGGGGGATCCGACGGGCTTTCCGGTGAGGTGGCGCGAGTAGTTCTCGACGCCGCGGCAGTAGCCAAGCTCATTGAACATCTCGAGGTCGTACATGACCCGTTGGTGGAGGCGCTGCGCTTCGACCAGTTTCCCCTGCTCGATCAACTGGGGCTCCCACCACTCGAGCTCCTGCTTGATCGTCTGGACAGCCCGCTTGACGCTCTCGCGCGTCGTTACATAATGGGTCTTGGGAAAGATCGGGAGGCGGCCCTCGTGGGTTCGGATCACCTCCCCGAGGAGGGGATCGATCGTGCTGATCGAGTCGATCTCATCCCCCCAGAGTTCGATCCGCACCGCTTGGTCCTGGTAGCTTGGGTAGATCTCGACGACATCACCGCGGACCCGGAAGGTCCCGCGCCGGAATTCGATGTCGTTGCGCTCGTAGAGAAGTTCGACCAAGCGGCGAATCAGCTCCTGTCGACTGATCCGCTGGCCGGGTTCGATCCACATGAGCATTCCATAGTAGGCGTTCGGATCGCCAATGCCATAGATCGCCGAGACCGAGGCGACGATGATCACATCCCGCCGCTCAAAGACCGAGCGGGTCGCCGAGAGGCGCAGCCGGTCGATCTCGTCGTTGATCGTCGCCTCCTTCTCGATGTAGGTGTCGCTCGCCGGGACATAGGCCTCCGGTTGGTAGTAGTCGTAGTAGCTGACGAAGTACTCGACCGCGTTGTGAGGGAAGAAGGTCTTGAACTCTTGATAGAGCTGCGCGGCGAGCGTCTTGTTGTGGGCCATGATGAGGGCCGGCCGGTTGACGGCTTCGATCACAGAGGCGACAGTAAAGGTCTTCCCGCTCCCCGTGATGCCCAGCAGCACTTGGTGCTTCTCTCCCTGTTGAAGGCCTTCGACGAGGGCTTTGATCGCGGTTGGTTGATCGCCCTGCGGACGGTATTCCGAGACGAGCTGAAATTGGGAGGTCATGGTGGTTCTCTTCTTCGGGGCGCGGGTCCAGCGCGCCAAGTCGATCATCGGCTCCTCGACGCCGGATGGTCCGTTCGGGTCGAGGACGGAAAAAGAGCCATCATACCACAAAGACCGCACGGTCTTTCCCGTGGGACGATTCCGGAAGATCCGCTGGCGATACGAACCGTTCCGAGATCCCACGCAGAACAGTTGCCGAGCCGCAGTGGTCAGTGCATGATCTCCCCTGCGCCCGTGGCGCACCACGACACCCCGTGGAGACTTCCCGCACCCCGTTGCTGCCCAGACAGGCAGGGGCTCACCTTGAGAGAGGACGATATGAACGACAAGACGAAGAACGAGAAGAATGAATCAACGATGACGCGGCGCACCTTTCTTGATCAGGGAGCCCGTCTGACGGCTGGCGTAACGGCGGCCGGGGTCCTGGGGAGCCGCTCGGGAGAGGCGGGCACAGCCCGTCGCCGGCTGGCGCTCGTCGGGACAGGCAGTCGCGGAACGTCGATGTGGGGAACGGGCGTCGTCCGTCCCTACGGCGAGTATGTCGAGTTTGTTGGGCTCTGCGACAGCAACCGCAAGCGCGTCGAGGTCGCCAAACAGCTCATGGGCGTCAGTTGCCCGACCTACACCGACTTTGACCGGATGATCCGCGAGTCGAAGCCCGACACCGTCATCGTCACCACCCGCGACTCCTCCCACGATCAGTACATCGTGCGCGCGCTCGAACTGGGCTGCCAAGTGATCACCGAGAAGCCGATGACGACCGATGAACACAAGTGCCAGCGGGTCCTCGATGCCGAGAAGAAGTATGGTCGTCCGATCATCGTCGGATTCAATGCTCGTTGCTCGGCAATCGCCGAGAAGACCCGCGAGTACATCGCTTCGGGCGTGCTCGGCCCGATCACTTCGGTCGACTTTCACTGGTACCTCGATGTGCAGCACGGGGCTGATTATTTCCGCCGCTGGCACGGCCAACGTGAGTACTCCGGCTCTCTTTGGGTCCACAAGGCAACCCACCACTTCGACCTCATCAATTGGATCATGCAGACCGAGCCCGTCGAGGTGCACGCCAACGGCGAACTGCGCCACTATGGCCGCAACAGCCCGATTCGCGGAACCAACTGTCGGACCTGCTCCCACCAATCGAGCTGTGCCTTCTACTGGGACATGACCCGCAACGCCCGCGCCATGCAGATGTATGCCGACTGTGAATCGGAGGATGGCTACCTCCGCGATGGCTGCCTCTTCCGCGAAGAGATCGACATCTGGGACACAATGACCGCCAATGTCCGCTACGACAATGGGGCGCTCATGAGCTACTCCCTCAACGCGTTCATGCCCTACGAGGGCTACACCATGTCGTTCAATGGGCTGAAAGGACGGCTCGACGTGCGGACCTACGACCGCCAGCCCTGGCCCGTCTCGGCCAGTGCCGAGTTCCGGCTGAGCCGCAATTTTGGCCCCTCGGAGCTGGTCGAGGTCAAGGTGGGTAGCGCTGACCACGGCGGCGCCGATCCGAAGCTCAAGGACATGATCTTCAAGCCGGGAACGCCCGACCCGCTGCGCCAGTTGGCCGGCTCGCGGGCCGGAGCGATGTCCCTCCTGACGGGCGTTGCCGCCTATCGCAGCATCGAGCGCAAAGCCCCGGTCCGCATCGCCGATCTTGTCCGGTTCTAGTGAACGTGCCGACGTGCTGGACGATTCACGGCGGTGATCGCTCGATCGGCCAGTCAAATGAGATGAACTTGGAAGGAAATAAAGATGACTCTCTCCCCAGACCGTTATTTTGATTCCGAGCCGCGCCACCTCGAGATGGCGCGGCGGCTCTACTCGCTGGTGGCGGATGCGCCACTCGTCTGCCCCCACGGCCATGTCGATCCGCGGATGTTCGCCGACCCGGACTACCAGTTTGGCTCTCCAGCCGAGCTGCTGTTGATTCCCGACCACTACATCTTCCGGATGCTCTACTCGCAGGGGATTCCGCTCGAGTCACTCGGCATTCCCCGGCTCGATGGCGGGCCAGTCGAGACCGACCATCGCAAGATTTGGCAGCTCTTCGCCGACCACTTCTACCTCTTCCGTGGGACACCGACCGGGATGTGGCTCGCCCACGAACTGCAGGATGTCTTTGGCGTCGAGGAGAAGCTGACCTCGCGGACGGCGCAGGCCGTCTATGACCAGATCGCCGACTGCCTGACCAAGCCCGAGTTCCGGCCGCGTCGCCTCTTCGAGCAGTTCCGGATCGAGGTCCTCGCGACGACCGATGCCGCGAGCGACCGCCTTGAGCAACACCAAGCCATTCGGGACTCCTCGTGGCCAGGGCGGATCGTCCCGACCTTCCGGCCCGATGGTGTGGTCAACATCGATCGCCCCGATTGGAAAGAGAACCTGCTTGCCCTCGGCGAGGTCTGTGGGTACGAGATCTCCAGCTATTACCAGTTGATACGGGCTTTGGAAGAGCGGCGGGCCTTCTTCCGCGAGATGGGGGCGACCGCTACTGATCACGCCGCGCTGACCCCCTGGACGGGGGGGCTCACGGATGCCGAGGCCGAGACGATCTTCGAGCACGCCTTGCGCGGCACCGCCACCGCTGATGAGGCGACCCGCTTCACCGGCCACCTGCTGATGGAGAGCGCCCGGATGAGCATCGAGGATGGACTGGTCATGCAGTTCCACCCCGGCTCCTACCGGACCCACAATCCGGTCATCTTCGAGCGGTTCGGCTACGACAAGGGCTGCGACATCCCTGTGCAGGTCGACTTCACGCAGGGCCTGCGCCCCTTGTTGACCCGCTATGGCAATGATCCCCGGCTGACGCTCATCCTCTTCACCCTCGATGAGACGACCTACTCGCGCGAACTGGCCCCGCTGGCCGGACATTACCCGGCGGTGCGCCTCGGGCCCCCCTGGTGGTTCCACGACAGCCTCAACGGGATGCGTCGCTATCGCGACCAAGTCATGGAGACGGCTGGGCTCTACAACACGGTTGGCTTCAATGACGACACGCGTGCCTTCCCCTCGATTCCGGCACGCCACGACTTGGCGCGCCGCGCCGACGCCAACTGGATTGCCAGCCTCGTCCTGCGCGGCATCATCGACGAGGCCGACGCCGAAGAGATGATTCTCGATACGGCCTACCGTCTGGCCCGCCAAGCCTATAAGTTCGCTTGACGTTCCCGCACGAGAAGTCCATCCCCTCTTGATCGGGGGGATGGACTCCCCCATTCTCTTTTCGTAATGACTCACAGCAAGGAAGGTCTGGAAGTGGGCCGGGCTAACAAGCAATCAACCCCAGAACTGAAGAGGTCATTGCACCACCGAGACACAGAGAACACCGAGAAGAATATTGGGACGACTTTTGCTTCGGGGCAACGTACGCGTAAATGGTATCAAAAAATACAGAGATCACTGAGAAGAAGATCGGTAACTACTCACGGTATCGATGAACTTCAATGGACCCTATCTTCTTCTCTGTGATCTCTCAGTAATGCAAAGAAGTCATCTGTTCAGAAGTAGATTGGTTGTTGG
>JBMUAP010000302.1:0-4518 GCA_049454155.1 Blastocatellia bacterium | reverse complement strand
GACCGAATCACCGCAAAGCCCTTGTAAGGACGAAGGGCATCGACGTTGATCCCAGCGTTCTCAGGCCGGAACCGCTCGCCAACCTGCAGCTGGTTGATGTTGGCCTCACGCTGGCCGAAGAGGCCGCGGCGACCGACGTACGAGAGCTCGACCGTCGTGTTGAATCCGAGCTCACGCTCGAAGGTCAGGTTCCAGGTCCAGGATTCCGGCGCGCGGAAGTTGCGATCCTGGGTGGTGATCGTCAGCGGGAAGCTACGACCGGTCGCTCCTCCCGGATTGTCGACGCTGCCGAAGCTCACCGACACTGACGGCTGGAGTGGCGGGTTGCCACCGAGGAAGACCGAGTCGCTGACTCCGAGGCGGGTCAGGAAGCGCCCGACACCACCGCGGATGACCGTCTTGTCGTTGATCCCGTAAGCGAACCCGAAGCGGGGCTGGAAGGTCTTCCCAACGTGAATCTTCGAGTACTCCTTCGGCTCCCCACGGAAGAGGAAATTGTACTCACCGCTATCGGCAATCGGAATACGACCCGCCGCCGATGACGGCCAACCGTCACCCGGGATGACCATGCCATTGAAGCGCGCCGCAAGGCTGCCGCTGATGATGTTGCCCGTCCGGGGATCCTGCTGCACCGCCAAGCTCGGATCGTAGTACTTCGGATCGAAGACGAGCATGTTGCGCCAGAGGCTGTAGTAGGGCTGGATGACGCTGTGGCGGACCCCCGCCTCGAGGCGCAGCTTGCGCGTCGCCTTCCAGGAATCCTGCACAAACCACTCGATCATGTGCCCACGATAGGGGGTGAAGGAGCGGCTGCCCAGCTCGGCGTAGGTGTCGAAGAGGCCGAGCGCGGCGTTACCGATCGCGAAGCCCGTTCCACCAGGGGTCGAGTTGGTGAACACAAACCGACCATTCTGGTTGTTGGTACCACCGGGGACGCCCGCAACGTTGATCTGGTCGAAGTCATTCTGACCCGAACGCTCGAAGTATCCACCGAACTTGATCGTGTGGGCACCGCGGATGTTGGTCCAGTTCTGGTTGATCTGGTAGATCGGACCCGTCGACTGGGCCGGGTAAGGACCGCCGTCGAGACCGTTGAAGGCATCCCATTGGACGGTCGGGATCTTGTCGAAGATCTCCTTCTCCTGGAAGATGTAGGGATAGTTGATCCCGTAGTTGCTCCGGCGAAAACGATCGCCTTCCGTCTGAACGGCAATGAAGACCTGGTCGCGGCTGCCAGCGATCAGGGTCTCGGCGACCCAGGTCGGAGAGAGGGTCCAGACCCAGTTGATGCTCGCCGTCTGGTTCGGACGATCGAGGGTTGCTGGGGCACGGTCCGTCCCGCCACGGAACGCATCCGCAAAGGTTCCCTCGTAGAGGTTGATGCGGAAGCGGAACTGATGGTTCTCCTTGGGATAGAAGTCGACCGAGATGGTGCTCTTCAACTGATCCTGCGGAGCTGGCCGGGCTTGGAAGTAGTTCTGACCGCCAGGTCCGAAGAAGCCGGGAATCGGCTCGGGCAGAGCGCGCATGAGGGCCAGCCCATTCCGGCTCAGGCGGTTGGTCGGAATCTTGTTGACGATACCGCCATCGTTGAAGCACGCCGACTGATCCGACGAGTTACACGCCCCGGTCTTGAGCGGATCACGCATGAACATCGGCACGTTGAGCTGCGGAACATAGTTCGGTCCACCCGGGAAGAGCTCGCTGAAGTCGCCCTGGCGCATCCGAAGGGTTGGAACGCGAATGATCGTCGTCTGCTCGCGGCGGAACTTGACCCACTCCTGACCGAACAACCAGAAGAGCTTGTTGCGATCCTTGTTGAAGTTGGTGCCCGGAACAATCACTGGCCCGCTGAGGTTGTAGCCGAACTGGTTGTACCGGAAGGGCTCCGGACGGCAGTGGTTGGCTGCCTTGAAGCGGTCATCGGTACAGGGTTGGTTGGCTGGTGTGGCGGCATTCCGCCCCCAGCTGTTGGCATTGAGGGCCGAATTGCGCAGGTACTCGTAGAAGGTTCCGTGGAACTGCTGGCCTCCGCTGCGGGTGACGATGCGGATCTGTCCACCCGCTGAGCGGCCGTACTCGGCGTTGTAGTTGGCCGTCAGGACCTGGATCTCCTGGGTCGAATCGAGGTCGGCGACGCCGATGCTCGTTCCGTTCGAGCGGGTCCGGATGCCGACCGCGCCGTCGAAGGTGATCAGGTTGTCCTGCGAACGGGATCCATTGATGCTGAAACCGCCCGAGGTCAGACCAAAGCTGAAGCCGCCGAGCGCGCCACCGCTGACCCCTGGCTTGAGCAGCGCGAGGAAGAGCGGGTTGCGACCGTTGAGCTGAAGCGCCTCGATCTGCTTGCCTTCGATGAGCCGACCGACGGTCGAAGACTCACTCTGCACCGCCGTCGCCGACGCAACCACCGAAACGGTCTCGGAGATGTCCCCCGTCTGCAGGGTCACTTCGAGGCTCGCCGGGATGTTTGGATCAAGCTTGCGCCCCGTCTCCTTGAACTGGCGGAATCCGGTCTGCTCCACCGTCACCGAGTAGAAGTCCGGAGGGAGATTCGGAACGATAAAGTAGCCGTCAGCGTTCGTCACCGCCGACCGCTCCACCACCTTCGTTTCGCTGCGGACCGTCACCTTGGCACCGGCCACGACGGCTCCGGCCTGGTCCCGGACGAATCCAGAGATCTGTGAACTGTCTGATTGCGCCATCGCGGGAATGGAGAATGCCAGCATCATCAATGCCAACATGCCCCAGGTCGCCCGGTGCGCAAGCAGAAACATCTGCTTTCTCATCATATATTTTGACCTTCCTCAACGGCATTCGATTCTGAATGCCTGGTAGATGTGAAGTTTGGCGATAGGCTTTAATTTAGAGAAGGGGCCCGTCGCATACTGCATCAACCCTGGGAAATACCGGAACACCCTCCGGCACCTCCCTTAGAATAGACAGGCAATGAGCCCGCCATCTTAAGAGTTCGGCAGGTGACCTAGTACCCTGAATTATTTCTTCCCAGCTAGATGCCAACTATACGACTATCTTCGCGCGAGGAGCTACGATCCAATGGGGTTGGATCTGCGCATTTTTGGGACTCTCTGTTCCTGCCTGGTGGCGATTCGCCCTGAAAGGAGAAAAGATACGAATACCCCCTCTCCGGGCGAGCCATTGCCCCGACACTCCCCTTCACAGTCAACCTCACCAGTGAGGGATCAAAAACCCAGAACAGATCGGACCTTTTCAATGTTGGCTACCCGGGATTATGAGAATCCGCCGCTTGCCTGTCAAGGGAAGATGGGAGGGGAGCGGTTGAGTTGACGAAAGAAGAGGAGAAGTGTACTCCTCTACTACTTGCCGAGCGAAGAGGGGGGAGCCTTCCCTTCTCCCTCGCTGGCTGGGGAGAATCGATCCGGGATGAGGAGGAGCAGGTGTGAGCGGAGTGCCAGGGGAACGAACGGGAGTGCAAGTTTCCGAATTGAATGTCCAGATCGAGAAGGTCTGGACACGATTGATGGGGGGAGAGGCATTGTCGGAGTCAGAGCGACGACAGGCTCGCCAACTCTTCTCGTCCTTCAAAGCCGAATTGAACACGGGCCGGATCCGGGCGGCGACGCGGGGAGAGAACGGGGATTGGGAAGTCCACTCTTGGGTCAAGCGGGGAATCCTCCTGGGATTCCGCTTGGGAGAGGTCGTCGACTGCTCGCTCAGTGAGCGGTTTCACTACTTTGACAAAGAGACCTACCCGACACGCTCCCTGACGCTGGCCGATGGAGTACGGGTCGTCCCTGGGGGGACTTCGATCCGGGATGGCGTCTGCGTCGAGCGGGGTGTCACGATCATGCCACCTGCGTTTTTGAACACGGGGAGCTTTGTCGGAGAAGGAACGATGATCGACTCGCACGCGCTGATTGGATCGTGCGCCCAGATTGGAAGGCGCTGCCACATCAGTGCGGCAGCCCAGATTGGAGGCGTGCTCGAGCCGGTGGGGGCCTTGCCGGTGATCATCGAGGACGACGTGCTCATCGGCGGAAATTGCGGGGTCTACGAGGGAACGATCGTCCGCGAGCGGGCGGTCATCGCCGCCGGGGTGACCCTCACCGGGGCGACGCCGATCTATGACGCAGTCCGGGGGACTGTCTACCGTCGTGAGGAGGGACGGCCCCTGGAGGTGCCGTCTGGGGCCGTCGTCGTCCCAGGGAGCCGACAGATCAGTTCCAGCCCGGGCCGTGAGATGGGCCTCTCGATCTATGCGCCAATCATCGTCAAATACCGTGATGAGAAGACGGACGCGTCGGTCCAACTGGAAGAGTTCCTTCGCTGAGAACGTCGCCTTCCCGGTCGGCGATTTGCCGGGCCTTCGGTCGAGACGTATAATCAATTGTTGTTTTGTAATTACTCACGGAGAAGAAGGTCGGGAAATGGGCTGGGCCAACAATCAATCAACGTCAGAACGGAAGAGATGATTGCACCATAGAGGCACAGAGAACACCGAGAAGAAGATCAGGACGACTTTTGCTATGGGGCAAC
>JBMUAP010000301.1:0-4522 GCA_049454155.1 Blastocatellia bacterium | reverse complement strand
GCGAGAATCTGCGCCTGCTCTTGGCGAAGGATCTCGGCACGATCGAGCTGTCGCTGCGCTTCGCGGGCCGCCTGCAACTCGATCGTCAGCTCTGCCAGACGCTCGTGTCGTCGAGCCGCCTCCGTCGTCGAGAGGGACGCGTCGAGCGCGTCAATCTCTCGCGCCAACTCCTGCTCTTGCTGCTCCAAGTCGCTCAAGGTCTCTGCCTGTTCGCTCGAAGATTGTCGACATTCTGGCAGGCGAGCCGCCTTCGAGGCCGATTGACGAAGGGATCGCAGCTCGTCTTCCCCACGAGCCAACGCCTCCCCAAGTGCCTTGACCTCCGTCTCTCGACGATCGAGCCCATCGCGAAACCTCGTCTCAACGGACTCTCCAGGCCGCAGATTGAGGCAGCGCTCTGTCAACAGGGGACAGAGCCCTCCCTGGTCGAGCGCGGCGATCATCTCCCGATCGCGCATCAGTTCGGCAGTCGATTGGCTGAGCCGAGCGGAGAGGCTCTGCTGGTCAAGCTCCCGGGCGGGAAGGTCTCGCGCGATCAAGTCGTGGGCCTCGAGGTCGGACAGTTCCGCTCGCAGTCGATCCACTTCCAGGATCATCCTGGAGCGTGATTCGGCGAGCCGTCGCCGCTCTTCCCGCTTGAGTCGCCGTCGCTCCTCAGAAATCGCCGCCTGCTGCGCCTCCCCCTCAAGGGCCGTCCGCTCCCGTTCCAGGCTGGGAATGGCCGCCGCCCGTTCCTCATCGGCCACTGCCTGTTCAATTTGACTGGCCAACACTTGGTAGCGGCCGCGCAACCCCTTCAGCTCTTCGTCGAGCAAGTCCCGGGAACGATGGAGACTCTGCCACTCCCCGCGAGCCTCCCGGGCCTCAGCCAGCGATCGCTCCAGCCTCTCTTGCTCCCCGATGGCACCTATCAGTTGCGTGGCCTCGGTCCGTGCCAGCGAGACCTCGGCCAGTCTCTCCTCCACCTGCCGAAGTTCCGCTTCGGCTTCGACACGCCGTCGTTCCGCCTCGGTTAGCCTGGTCCGCTTCTGGTCCCGTTCTTGTCGCTGTTGATCAAGCCTCGCCAATTGACGACCGGCCTCAGCGTACCGCTCCGCCCCAGCCTGCGACCTCCGCACGATCTCCGCCGCCTCCCGCGCCTGCAAAGCGAGGGCTTCCATGCCAGCGTGCGCCTCGCGACGGGTCGCCAAGGCCAGATTTCCCTCCATCGCCGCTCGACGTTCTGATTCAAACTCCTGCAACAGCTCTGCCCAGAAACGACTGCGCTCCTGCAGCCGCTTGCGGTCCCTTTCCCCTTGCTCCTGCGCCTCTCGGAGGCGAGCCAACTCCGCTTCAAGATCGGTGATCCCCTCAACCAGCGCGCCATAGCTGCGCAACTCTCCCTCATACCCGGCCAATTGCCGTTCGGCTTCCGCCACACGTCCTTCCACCAATCGCTGGGTTCCCCGCAATTGATCGGACGCTTGGCGATACTCTTCGACCTTGAGGATCTGGTCGAAGACCGCTTTGCGCTGCGTCGCAGCCAGCCCAAAATCGTAGGTGAAGGCCCCCTGGGGAACCCCGAGGGTCGACCGAAAGAGGGAAGGAAGGTCCGTCTCCACATCCAGTCCCAACCGCTGCCGAAGCCACGGAAGGACCTGCCCTTTCTGCTCTACCAGCCGCGTCTGCGTCACTGGATCGTAGACATAATACCCACCCGAGGTATCCCGCGTGACGTGATACTCCCTGCCGTCCAAGTCGGACTGGAACCCGACGGTTACCTGTCCTTTCTTGGCACCCCGTTGGAGAAAATCTTCGCGTTTGTAGTCGAGGTGATCGAAGAGCACCCAAGCAATCGCTTCCAGAATGGTCGACTTCCCGGAACCATTTGGACCACAGATCGCCACCACGCCCGGCTGAAAGACAAAGACCCTCTCGGCGTGTTTCTTGATGTTCCTCAGTTCAACTCGGGTGATGTACAAGGGCTGAGGGGACTGACTGAAGAGAAAGGTTTCGGTATCGCTGTCGTTGTCATCCAGTCGAGCCGGGCTCTCGCCGCTTTTCGCTAGTCAAAAGAGAACTCCCCGCACGTTCTTCGGTTGGAAACGAACGGCTCACGGTGGTGGGGCAGATCTGGTCAAGACGTCCATCCAAGTCAATTTCCCAAGTCAATTTCCGACACGACCCTTTTCCGTCCCAGACCAAGAATTCCAGCTCAACCAGGGCAATGGACCGCTCGCTCTCTCGACAACGCTCGAGACTCGCAGTCCACCAGAGACAAAATGAGAGATCAACTTCAGCCGGAGAGAAGAGAATCTTAGCCGGCTGCCGCTTCGCTCGACTCGGGATGATCCAGCAAATGTCGCCCTTCTACACTCCTCGGATCGATCGTCCGAAGGTGCCGTCGGCCCTTCATCTCCCAGATCGCGGTGATTGTCCCGTTCTTCTCCACTGCGTGATACGTAATCTCTTCCTGCACCGCTTCTTCAGCAGCGGCTTCCTTCTGCTCGGCCACCTCTGTCATCTCACTCATCGATCTTTACTCCCTATGATTCTATCTATCTTGCAACTACTACCTATGAACGATTTCCGAACGACTGCAGATCCTCGACGCCTTCCCCGAGCCCTTCTCCTTGCCACCTCTCGACTGAACCTGACGAGACAATGAACTCGGACTTGGCAATCGTCGATGGATCGCCATTGGACACTCGTGGGATCGGGGAAATGGCCACGAAAAACTGATAATGCCACAGAAAACCTCCATCCGTCAAAGTTGATCGGCTTGACGCCCCCCAGTAGCTCCACTAGAATTTTGCTTTTCTGACGTCTATGATACTTGGCGTGATTCTGAAGCGTGGCCGTGTGCGGAGATTGAGACAGGAGAGGACTCCGACCCATCATGCGCCTGACATCTTCCTTCGCCCACGTCTCTCGGATCTTTGACGCAGAAGGCAACTTCCGACGGCGCCGGACTACCCCCTTTTTCTCGACACCCCGAATTTCTCTGGATACACAACATGAATGCTATTGAAAAAGCGATCACCAAAGTGTTTGGCTCCGCCAATGAGCGGCTGCTCAAGAAGCTGTGGCCAGTGGTAGCGGAGATCAACCGACTTGAACCAACGATCGCGGCCCTCTCGGACGATGACTTGCGTGGGCGAACCGCCGCGTTCCGCGCCCAACTGGCCGAGCTTCTGCAAGGAACGGAGACCCTCCCCGCCGCGACGCGGAAACTCCGCGAACAGGAAGCGCTCGATCTGTTGCTCCCCGAGGCGTTCGCTTGCGTGCGGGAGGGCTCGCGTCGCGTCACCGGCATGCGCCACTTTGACGTCCAGCTGATTGGAGGGATGGTGCTCCACCGTGGCATGATCGCCGAGATGCGCACCGGTGAGGGAAAGACTCTCGTCGCCACACTCCCGGTTTACCTCAACGCACTGCTCGGCAAAGGGGTCCACGTCATCACCGTCAACGACTATCTTGCTCGACGGGACGCCGAATGGATGGGGCGGATTTATCGCTTTCTCGGTTTGACGGTCGGGGTGATTCAAAGCGACATGGACGACTTTGCCCGCCAGGAGGCCTATGCTTGCGACGTCACCTACGGCACCAACAACGAGTTCGGCTTCGACTACCTGCGGGACAACATGAAGTTTGAGCTGGCAACCTGCGTCCAGCGACCTCACTATTTCGCCATCGTCGACGAAGTCGACTCCATCCTCATCGACGAGGCACGAACCCCCCTGATCATCTCTGGTGCCTCCGACGATTCGACCAGCAAATACTACGAGGCTGACGCCGTCATTCCTCGCCTGACGCCCGAGGTCGATTATCAGGTCGAAGAGAAGCAGCACCGGGCCGTTCTCACCGAGTCTGGAATCGAAAAGGCGGAGCGGCTGCTCGGCTATGGCAACCTCTTCGACCCATCCAATATGGAGTTGCTTCATTGCCTCAACCAAGCGCTTGTCGCCCACACACTCTACCTTCGCGACAAACAGTATATCGTCCGTGATGGACAAGTGGTCATCGTCGACGAGTTTACCGGGCGCATCATGACGGGGCGCCGCTGGTCCGATGGCCTGCACCAAGCAGTGGAAGCCAAGGAGGGGGTCAAGATCGAGCGCGAGACCCAGACTCTCGCGACGATCACGCTTCAGAACTACTTCCGGATGTACCAGAAGCTGGCCGGGATGACGGGAACCGCCGAGACCGAATCGGTCGAATTCGCCAAGATCTACAACCTTGATGTCACGAGCATCCCGACCCACCGCCAGATGATCCGGACCGATCATCCCGATGTGATCTATCGCACCGTCGACGAGAAGTGGGAGGCGGTCGCCGAGGAGATCCAAGAGAAGGCGATGGCCAACCGCTTCCCATCAGCGGAAAGCGCCATGTCTCGCACATTGTCGGGCAGCTTGTGCGCCACAAACTCGTTGAGGGGTTCCAGCTTTTTCTCGTCCGGTTTCTTGGCGTCCTTGGCTGGTTCCTTCTTCTCATCCTTCTTAGGCGGAGCCGCGGGTGGCTTGAAGTCATCCTTCCACGC
>JBMUAP010000300.1:0-4529 GCA_049454155.1 Blastocatellia bacterium | reverse complement strand
GCACGTTCAG
Organism: Blastocatellia bacterium; assembly: GCA_049454155.1. Classification (GTDB taxonomy): domain Bacteria; phylum Acidobacteriota; class Blastocatellia; order RBC074; family RBC074; genus CAIOZW01. Next base: position 4,519 of record JBMUAP010000300.1, on the reverse strand, counting down.
GGAAGATGGAGGAAAGTTCTCTCTCCGCACGGAGGCCCGCTCAACCCGAGCGGTCGCCGTCCCCTTTTCTGTCCAATGAATTTCCGTAGATTCAACGGCGTCGGCAACTGAACCTTGCAACGATGGAGAGCAGATTGACTGATCAGCCGGACGTCACCCAGGGAGATCAGCTCGACAGCCTCTGACGCTTTGAATCAACATTGCGCTACTTGTAGCGTCGGACCAGCCCGACGACAACCCCTTGAACCCGGACACGACTTGGTGGCTTGACATAGATCGGGGCGAAGTTCTCATTTGCCGGCTGGAGCCGGATCTGAGACGGCTCGTGATAGATCTTCTTGACCGTCGCCTCGTGATCGTCGACCAAAGCGACCACCGTTTGTCCATTCCGCCCCTCTTCGGCTGGCTCAACAATGATGATGTCTCCGTCGGCAATCTGCTCATCACGCATCGAGTCTCCCCGGACCCGCAGTGCGAAACGGCGCGGAGCGTAGAGGTCTGGAGTAACCTGAATCGTCTCCCTCGAGAGGACAGCCTCGATCGGAAGACCGGCGGCCACTACCCCCAGCAAGGGGATTTCGTCTTCTCTGTTCCATCCAGCGGACTCAGTCGATCCAGTCGGACCTGATGGAAGAGTTGGCTGGAGCAGGTCAATTCCGCGTTGGACATACTTGTGTCGCCGAATGAGCCCCTCACGCTCCAGGACAGCCAGTTGCTCGTGGACGGTCGCCGGAGAGCTGAGCTGAAAGTGCTTCTGGATCTCGGCGATGGTCGGCGCATAGCCATGATTCTGATAAAAATGTTCCAGAAATTGGTGAAGCGCCATCTGTTTCGGGGTCAGCCGCATATCGGATCCTCAGGTATTCGTGGAAAGATTCTTCGTCTTGAGAATCTCCGGTAAGAGTTGTTCGGGGCGTACAGGGGGCTACAGCCGACTTGTCTTCGGGGCAGGCCGCTCGATCGAAAGAGCTGTCAGACCTGCCCGAGCCAAGGCCTCTCATTAGTCCTTTTGACAACCTGACGACAAGCTTACACGTCAGCGAAGCGGGCTCTTGGTGCCCCTTCGATCGTCTTAGCGACTAAAACGGTTCAATGGTTATTTTGGTTCGCTTGGCAGGCACAAGCGACCTCACGATTTGAAACCGCCAGGGTTGCCCGCTCTGGTACTCCACCTTGTTCGCTCTGTTTTGATTCTCACAGAGCCACAGCGAGGGGGTTATTACTGACAGTCAAGACTCGCTTTCATCTCTTGCCAGCCAAACCACTTCGTCGACAATCTCCACCATTTCAGTTCCAGCATTTCAGGCTCCTGGTCCGGGTGCATAAGGGCTGAACTGTCGACGGTCAACCTCCCCATCTGGTTCTCGCACATCTGCGCGACGCAGCGGCTCCATGAGATCATCTGTCCGAGAGCGAACAGGTCGATAATCGAAGATTCTCGACGATCTCGACTGTTCTCAACCATTTTCGTCTTTTCCATCGTCAGCTGACTGCCGTGCTCACTCTTACTTTCGGTCTTGCTCCCCGAACAACCGAAAATATACCGAAAACAATTCCGTCCTGCAAGCAAAAAATACGTCACTCTCCAAAATATTTCACCCGTCAGCAGAGGCATGGGAACTTGCACGGCGAAGGCAAGGGCCGTTATCATAGAGACTTCTTATTTTGAGGAGTATCGATCCCCTATGTTCTGTGCGACGTGCAACCTGCACTATTCCGAGCATCTCAACTTCTGCCGTCGCTGTGGAAATTCCCTTGTCGAATCGACTGACGCTCCGGTCACGGAGACCCTCTGTTGCACCCGCTGTGGAGCCCGGTTTCTCCGTGGGGAGAACTTTTGCCAGCAGTGTGGATTGAACGTCAACCAGCGGAGCCAGGAGACTGTCGTCGGAGGGTGTTACGGATGTGGGACTCCCTGGCGAAGTGGATGGCTGTACTGTCGCCACTGCGGACTGGACCGGGAACAGGCCCTGATCGGCGCGGTCTCGGCCTCTGGCGCGGGGGTATCGAAGGGGATCGGAAGTGAGGAGATCGAACTGGCCACTGAAGAGAAGGTCTCCTGTCCGAGTTGTGGTGGACCGATCAAGCCCTATTCCCGCTATTGTGAAATATGTGGGGGCAGTGTCGACTTGGCAACCGCCTCAGCAGAAAGGTCTTTCCTGGAAGATGTCCCAGAGGAGATGCCGAGCTCACAACTGGGTCAGACGCCGGACAATGCGGCTCCGAGACAGTGGAGGCGACGCACGAAGGATGCCGTCGGAGAGGGCGAGCGGGGACCGATGCTTCCGTCAGCCAATCGACAACCGTCGGTCGATCGAAAGGATCAAGAAGCCGGAGCGGAGAGTGCGCGCTCGATCGATGACTCGCTACGGAAGGGACAACCCATTTGGTGGCGGTTGGAATTGCCGTTGATGGGGATCCTCCTGCTGGGGCTCCTCCTGCTGGGGCTCCTTGGATGGTGGTATTGGCAAGGACCGGAAACGACTGGGGGAGAGGCAGGAGAGGCAGTTGGTCGATCGATTCCGGAAGGAATGCTCTTGGTTCCTGGTGGAACGTTTGAGATGGGTCGTGAAGGAGGTGACGAATTCGAGCGACCCATCCATCAGGTGACCGTTGCCTCCTTTCTGCTCGACCGGACAGAGGTGACCAATCTGCAGTATCGGGAGTACGTGGTCGCAACGGGATCCCTCTCCCCTCCCCATTGGTTGAATGGCACGTATAGGGAAGGGGAAGAGCAGTTTCCGGTGGTCAATATCACTTGGGACGAGGCACGCGGGTTCGCAGAATGGGCTGGCAAGCGTCTGCCATCGGAGGTGGAATGGGAGTATGCGGCACGTGGGAAGGATCGTCGACTCTACCCGTGGGGAGATGAGTGGGATGCGGAGCGGGCCAACACGGAACGTGGGGCAACCGCACAGCCGATGGCGGTCGGGTCCTTCCCAGACGGTGCCAGCCCCTTTGGATTGCTCGATATGTGTGGAAACGTTTGGGAATGGACAGCGGACGACCTCACCAGCTACGACAACCCTGCTGCCTCGCTCGGTATGGGCAAAGTGATTCGAGGCGGAGCCTATGATGTTCCGCGAACACGCGCATCGACAACCTATCGGGGCGTCGTTCCGCCAGCCAATCGGTATGATAAGACAGGGTTTCGTTGTGCAGGCGACCTTACTCCTCGCCCTTGATCCTCAATCGAGGGAAGGGGCTCTGGGCCTCTAATCTTACCGTGGGGGAAAGCAAGGGGTGAGTCCCACTTCTCTGATGAGGAGGAGAGGGGAGAGAGGAGACCGTTGATGAATGCGAGGAGAAGGATCCGGACAGTAATCCTGGTCAGTGAACTCCTCGTTCTCGCCTTGCGGGTAGAGGCGGATACGCCAGCGGCCCAGAATACAGAACATCCTACGGTGCCACGTCAAGCTTGTCAGAGCCTCGCCAGAAGATTCCCACTTCCTTCCTCGCAGGGTACCTCCCTTCTGATCGAGGCGTCCGTCGAGAGCGGGCATCTGGCGATCTCTTACCGGCATCTTGAAGAGACGCCCCTGACAGAGGCCGAATCTCCGGGGGAAGGGCGTGTCGAAAGCGTTCGCGGTGAGACGAACAAGCTGATGGTTCGCCCTCAGTCGCCCGTCGAACCTGAGATGCTCCTCGTCCCAGGAGGGATCTTCGAACGTGGCAACGATCACGGTTCCCCAGACCAACGGCCCGCACACCCCGTCTACCTCCCCTCTTTTGAAATCTCCTCTTCAGAGGTTACCAACCATCTATATCGTTTCTTCATCGAAGCGACTGGCCATCCAGCGCCGGAAGGTCCCCGTTATGGGTGGAGAGAGGGGAACTACCCCCCCGGCCAGGGGAACGTGCCGGTCGTCTTTGTCGATTGGGAGGATGCCGTGACTTTCTGCCGCTGGCTCAGTCGGGAAACGGGCCACATCTATCGGCTCCCGACGGAGGCGGAATGGGAGAAAGCGGCGCAGGTGATCGGCGATCGCTACGCCTCCGTCGGCAGTATCTGGGAGTGGTGCCAGGATTGGTACGACCGTGAGGCCTACCGGGTTGCCCCTCGGATCTCCCCGCAAGGCCCACCCAAAGGGCAGAGGGTCCGGGTGATGGGGACAGAGGGGCCGGCTCGTGTCATCCGCGGAGGAGGATACGGACGATCCTCGCTCTCCCGACGGGTGACCGTGCGCAGATTCTTTCCACCTGATCGGTCAAGTTCCGATCTTGGGTTTCGTGTCGTGCGCGAATCAGGGCCGGTCCCTCGCCTGCCCAGTCCGACTGCTCCGAACTGACGAGGTTGCGACCTCGTCCTCATCGCTCCCGAAGACCTCAAGGAAGAGAGCCCCTGACTCCATGACCCGATCTAACCAGACCAACTACAACGGCCATTTACTCCCGTTGATCTTCCCACAATGCCCCTGGGAGAGTTCTTGGGGAACCCTCTCCTCCAAACTGCTCCTTCTCGCCCTTCTCTTCGTGCTTGATCCCGGGCAGGTTGCGGCACAGCAGCGGCCCCTGCTCA
>JBMUAP010000299.1:0-4533 GCA_049454155.1 Blastocatellia bacterium | reverse complement strand
GCCCACGGGGAAGAGGAGATGGACTGGACCGGCACCACTCCGGCGCAGAGGGTCTACCACCTCCCGGAGATGGGGCGAGAGATCTCCTGGCGTGACCTGGGGGTGACCTGGAAGCTGTTGCAGATCTTTCGCGCCTGGAAGCCGGATGTCGTGCAAACCCATAAAGCCAAGGCGGGAGCGGTTGGACGGGTGGCGGCCTGGCTCTACAACCACCTCTTCGGAGGCCGTTGCCGGGTGATCCATCTCTTTCACGGCCACGTCCTCCACGGGTACTATGGCCCCTGGAGATCGGCGCTCTTCCTCGCCATCGAGCGGGTACTGGCGGCGATGGCGACCGATTGGATCGTCACGCTCAGTCGGCTTCAGCAGGAAGAGATTCTGGGACGATACCGGATCGGAATGCCGGGGCAGCACTTCATCGTCGAGTTGGGGGTCGAAGAAGAGCCAGCCATTCCAGGAGCACTCCGGGGGCTACTCGGGAAGGGGAGTGAGCGAGCTTTGATCGGGTGGGTCGGTCGCTTGACAGAGATCAAGGAGCCGGAGCTGCTGGTCAGAGCCGCCCATACCCTCGCGGCGACGTCACCCTCCGTCCACTTCGTCGTGCTCGGCGACGGGCATCTGCGGACTCCCCTGGAATCGCTGGTGCAAGAGCTGCTTCTCGCGCCGCGCTTCACCTTTCTGGGGAGCAGGACCGACATCCGGGCGCTCTACAGTGACCTTGCGCTGCTGGTGCTGACCTCGCGGAACGAGGGAACCCCGCTCGTTCTGCTCGAAGCCATGGCCGCCGGCGTTCCGGTGGTGGCTACTGCCGTCGGCGGCGTTCCCGATCTGATGGGAGAGCGGATCGAAGAGCGGGGTCCCCTCACCGTCTGGTCCCACGGCGTGACCTTTCCGGCGGGGGACGAAGCGGGATTGGTCACCGCACTCCGCTGGCTGCTTTCCGAGGAGGAACTTCGCCAGGAGATGGGAAGACGCGCCCAGCAATGGGTTCGTCGCCATCGATCCAAAGAGCAGATGATTGACCAGTTGGCGCAGCTCTATCAAATGGAGAAGCCACGAAAGAAAGGCAGCGAATGAAGATTTTGATTACGGGCGGGGCAGGATTTATTGGATCCCACCTCGCGGAAGCACACCTCGCTCAAGGGGACGAGGTGATGGTCATCGATGATCTCTCGACGGGATCGGTCGAGAATCTGGAGAAGTGCCGAGACCAGCGGGGATTTCATCTCCATCTCGACACGGTCATGAATTCGCGTTTGATGGCGGAGCTGGTCGATCTGAGCGATCGCATCTACCATCTAGCCGCCGCGGTCGGTGTTCGATTGATTGTCGAGAGCCCTGTCCGAACCATCGAGACCAATATTCGGGGAACAGAGGAGGTCCTGCGCCACGCCGCGCGGAAGCGGAAGCGGATCCTCATCGCCTCGACCTCCGAAGTCTATGGCAAGACCGATCGAGTCCCATTCCGGGAAGCGGATGATCTGGTTCTTGGTGCGACCGCCAAAGGTCGCTGGAGCTATGCCTGCTCGAAAGCGATCGATGAGTTTCTGGCCATCGCCTACTGGAAAGAGAAACGGGTTCCAACCGTCATTGTTCGCCTCTTCAACACCGTTGGTCCCAGACAGACGGGCCAGTATGGCATGGTCATTCCCAACCTGATCGATCAGGGATTGGATGGACGGCCGATCACCGTCTTCGGGGATGGATCGCAGAGCCGCTGCTTCACCCACGTCGCCGATGTCGTCCAAGCGATGATGAAGTTGATCGAACACCCTGACGCCTGCGGGGAAGTGTACAACTTAGGCAGCACCGAAGAGGTGACCATCCTTGAACTGGCGCGGAGGATCCAAGATCTCACCGGGGGACGATCGCAGATCGTCACCATCCCTTATGATGTCGCCTACGAGGAGGGCTTCGAGGATATGCAGCGCCGGGTACCGGATATCTCCCGGATTCACGGCCTGATTGGCTATACCCCCCGCCATACACTCGACCAGATTCTCGCTGATGTCATGGCCGATCGACAACTGCGGGATAGATCGGCGGCGTTTCCGTCCCCTTCCCTGATAGGGGCCGAACCGGGCACGAAGAGATAGCCCAGCAGGGAGCAGTCGAAGAGAGTGCGTTGGATGTTGCTGGCGGTGACGGTGACAACTCTGTTGAGCCTGGCCCTCACCTGGGTCGTGCGTCAGGTGGCGCGACGCTACGGGATGTTGGCCTACCCGCGTGGCGATCGGTGGCACGACCGCCCGACCGCCCTGATGGGGGGGATTGCCATTGCCGCGGCCTTCCTGCTGGGGCTGACTCTCTTCCTCCCTGCCGATCTGGCAGTTCGTCGCCTCGTTGCCGGAGGGCTCCTCCTCTTTCTGGTCGGGTTGATCGACGATCTGGTCCAGATCAAGCCTTACATCAAGCTCGCGGCTCAATTGGTCGCCTCCTCGGGGCTCGTCTTCAGCGGGCTGGTCCTCACCTGGACCCAGATCCCCCTCCTCGATAGTGGCATCACGCTGCTCTGGCTGATTGGCATCACCAATGCGATCAACATGCTCGACAACATGGATGGGCTGGCGGCCGGAACGACCCTCATTGCCACGGTCGGGTTGGCCGTCACCTTTGCCCTTCACGGCCAATCCGATGAGATGTTGGTGGCATTGGTCTTGGCAGGTGCCCTCGTCGGGTTTCTCGTCTTCAACTTTCAACCGGCGTCCATCTTCATGGGGGATTGTGGGTCCCTCTTCCTTGGTTTCACCATCGCGGGCATTGCCCTGTGGAGCAATGCCACGGAAACGAAGAACCTTCTCGTCGTCTTTACCACGCCCGTTCTGATCCTCTTGCTGCCAATCTTCGACACGACAATCGTCACGATTGGACGCTACCTCCACGGTCGTTCGGTGGCCCAGGGGGGGAAGGACCATACCTCCCACCGCCTGGTCGCCCTCGGGATGTCCGATCGACAAGCCGTCCTGCTGCTCTACGGCGTCGCCGCCGTGGCCGTGGCTGGCAGCCTTCTCCTGCAGCAGATGCAACTGCAGACTGGGCTGGCCATCGTTGCTGGACTGACGACCACGGTGATTGCCTTGGGCCTTTATCTCGGAAAAGTCCAGGTCTATTCTCCTCGGGAAGAAGCCAATTGGCTCGTCCCCGAGCTCTCCTGGCTCCGCTGGCTTCCCGGTCATCCCTATCGACGCCGGTTGCTCGAAGTTGCCATCGACTTCCATCTGATCCTGTTGTCCTATTACGTCGCCTATCTCTTACGCTTCGAAGGGGAGATCCCCCCGGACCAACAAGAGGTCTTTCTGCGCAGCCTCCCCCTCGTCATCGGCCTTCACCTCTTCTTTCTGCTGGTGATGGGGGTCTATCGTGGCATTTGGCACTACGCTGGTCTCGAGGAGGTTCTCCAGATCGCCAAGGCCGTCGCCGTGGCCGCGGTCAGCTCTGGGCTGAGCGTGCTCTTCTGGTATCAATTCTCGGGTCCATCCCGCAGCGTCTTCTTCATTCACGCCGGACTCTTGACCCTGACGATCGGGACCAGCCGTGTCTCTTTCCGGCTTCTGGCACGAATGCTCCCCAGCAAGCGGCAGGCGACGACCAATGGAGTTCGTGTGCTGATCTATGGTGCGGGGGAGCGCGGAGCCCTTTTGCTCCAGGAGCTGATCCGGGATCCGCGTCACGGATACCATCCCCTCGGATTTGTCGACGACGCTTCCGAGAAGATCGGGAAGCAACTCCGCGGTTATCCCATCTTCGATGCCGACCACCTCTTGACTCTGGCGCAACGCCGCGAGGTCGAGGAGGTACTGATTGCCGCAGAAGAGATCCCCCTTTCGGTAGCCAAGACCCTCGACCATCTCGGTGTCCAACTGCGCCGATGGAAGATCCTGTTTGAGTAACCTTTCTGAAGGAGGGCCTGCTGTGGATAATGGCGCAAAATTTGGGAACCCGAACTGGACAAGGGAAGAGATCCTTGCCTCCGTAGACGAATTCCTCACGATCTACCAAGAGCGTCCCATCCAGGACAATCTCGGAGGCATGAAGGCTCCTCACCTGTTTGCCGTCTGGTTCATGGTCCGCGCCCTCGCCCCAGATCTGATCGTTGAGAGTGGGGTCTGGAAGGGTCAGGGAACTTGGATTCTGGAGCAGGCCTGCCCTTCGGCCCAGATTGTCTCCCTCGATCCTGATCTTTCCAACAGAGTCTACCTCTCCAAGAGGGCTGTCTACTCCAATCTCGATTTTTCTCTGCAGGACTGGACCGACCTGCCTGAACGCTCCTTGGTCCTCTTTGATGACCATCAAAATGCCTATCGCCGCCTGCAACAATGCCATTGGTTTGGATTCAGGCACGTTCTCTTTGAGGACAATTACCCAATTCCTCAGGGGGACTGCTACAGCTTGAAGAAGGCCTTTGCCCAGGTTGGATTCCAATCCCCTGCCACTCATCACCAACCCACGCTCAAGAGACAAATTTTGCGCAGGCTGATCTATTCACTCAACGCAAGATTTCGACTTGGCTTGATTATTCAGAGCCAACTACAA
>JBMUAP010000298.1:0-4543 GCA_049454155.1 Blastocatellia bacterium | reverse complement strand
AGGTCGATCCGATCCTCTTCGATATTGGAGATGGTGACGGTCACTCGGGAACCACCCGTGCAGAGCGAGGTGCAGTCGAACTGGACGCTTGTCTGCTGATTGAACCCGGTACCGAGAATCGTCATTGAAGTAAAGTTGCCGCCGGCGATCCGGGCGGGGGTGATCGAGGTGACCGTCAGATCCCTGGGAAGGACCTCGATGACTTGTCGCTCCGTCGTGCTCGACTCTCCCTTCCCATCTGAAACCGTGAGGGTGATCGCGTGCGATCCAACTCCGAGCACGGCCTCGACAATCGCCCCTTCCGCGATCACTGTCTCGCCATCTTTCCAGGTATAGGTCATTGGGTCGTCGTCGGGGTCACTCGAAGGAGATCCGTCGAGTTTGACGATCGCTCCCTGTTTGGTCGTCGCCTTGACCACGGCAGGCAAGGCGACCGCCTTGGCAATCGGCGCACGATTCTTCGGAGGAGGCGGGTCTTCGTCATCATCATCGCCGGGATCATCTCCCCCTCCTCCTCCCCCATCCCCGGGGCCGACCCCGCTTCCGGTCTCATCGTTTTCGATATCGCTCAGTTGCATCCGGAAAGGGAGGGTCATAAACGATCCGCCGACGCCATCCCGGACGACAACCTGCACCTGTGAGGCCATGGCTTGGTCCCCTTCCTTGGGCGACATGATCAGGTGCGCCCGCTTGAGAATGGGGTCGATCCGATCGATCCGCGCATAGGCAGGCGCGTTGAGCAGCTGAAAGGTGAGCGGTTGGTTGTCCGGATCGGCCGCCTGTAAGACATACGTCCGGACGGTCCCGGGCACCAGATACTGGTCGTTGAGGTTATTGAGATAGGGGAGTTTATTGCCGACCACGCCACCCCGCTGTGGAAAGTTTCCTCCCGCCGTGACATTGACGATCATCTTGGCGGTAGCGGTGTTGCCAGAGTTATCCTTGGCCGTAAACGTGACGGTGTGGCGCCCCAACCGGAAGAGGCTGTTGGGCCGAGGGGTGGACGAGACGGTCACCCAGCCGTCGACGGAGTCATAGGCAACGGGGAGGGTAAAGTTCACTCCCGCCCCGACCTGGCTCGTCGTCGAACGGTAGATCTCGGAGGGGATCCCACTGATGAGTGGGGGCGTTGTATCCCGAACCTCCAGGATCTGGGTTTTGGGTTCACTCGTAACCTCGTTACCATCGGCGACAATCAATTTGATGAGATGAGTTCCCGGTGAGAAACGGTAATCACAGATTGGCGCGGTCGAGATCAACTGATCGTTGTCATACCATCGGAACGTCAGCGGGTCGTCCGGGTCCGGATCGACCGAGACACGTCCGTCGAGTCGCACAATCGTTCCTTGGGCGCTGCGCGCTTCAACCACTGGTTCAAACGACTCGAAATCGGCAGTCGGCGCCTGGTTGTTCGGGTTGAGCGCGATCGTCCGTGTCACAAAATTGGGGAACGTACTCAGTATGTGTGGAGTCGTCCAGCCGCTAAAGCCGCCGACATAGTCTGAGAATTCGGCGGGTGCACGAAAAGGCTCGATCGCCAGACTGGCTCCCCACGCCACAACCGGGCTGCTTGGACTCAAGCGAAGCCACCCTCGCTGGCCTGGCAGAACCGTCCGCATGATGGCAATGGGGGGAGACGTGGCAGTGACATGAATCCGAGAGAGGAGGGTTTCAGTATCAGAGAGCACTCCCGCGAAGCCACGCATCTGCGTGTCCATCACCGACACTTGGACCAAGCCCCTGGAATTCGGGGGGAGAGAGAGATCGCTCGACATACGTCCGATCCCGACCGTTCCCCGATGGTCGACTTGGCTCGACACGCCATTGAGGGCCAGCAAGGAGGGAAGCCGATCGTACTCTGTATCGTTGAAGAGAAGGTCAGAGGTTGCGACGTCACTATTTCGGCCAACAGCTCCAGAGGAGTTCTTGGCGATCGCCAATGGCGCATACCCGTTCCAGTCTCCCTCTGGGGTGGAGACGAGGCTGCTTCCGATGAGAAAGTTGAAGTTGTGGGGTAAGGCGCGGGCGTCAATGGCCACGGCAATGGCCCAGCCCCGCTGGTCGGTCAGAATCTCTCCCGGGTCGAGGCTCGTTGTCTGGTTGGGGAAGAGAGAAAAGATCCGTTCTCCGGTCGCGGCGGTCCCATTCAGCCCATTAAGCGTCAACCGGATCCGTGCGCGTTGAGTCGGGTGGGTATTGGTAATCATCAGCCGGCTCTTTCCGTGGACCCCGCTGGTAAACCGTGGAAAGAGGAGGGCACTGCCCGCCTTCATCTCGCTGGCCCCCAGCGCGTTCCCAACCGCAGGGGGTTGGTTGACAGTGATTACATCCCCGGCCGCTCCCTCGGGAACCAGGATCGGAATGCGCATCGCGAAAGAGTCGACCCGTCGCAGCACCTGCATGGACCGTGCGTCGTGAAGGTTGGTCATCGGTTCGTCGGTCAAGCTGAGCCCCAGCACAGGAACTGGCCGTCCACCGCTGGTCGCCGCGAAGCTGGCCCACCCAGGACGGCTTGGACTGATGAAGTCACGCAGTGGCGGATTTGTCCAAAGACCACCGACTTGGCCACTCCACCCGCAGTTGATGGCGGTGGTCTGCGGATAGGGACGTCCACTCTGGTCATAGGCAATTGCCGTCAGGTCGAGGGGCTGTGCCAAATTGTCACTCAGAAAGGCGGGAGGGCTCAGCAGGGTGATGTCGGTCCGAACCACGCTGCCGGGCCCAGACTCCTGCTCGGGATCCTGATTCTGAAGGTGGTCGAGCGCGACCACTTGAGGCAGCCGATCGTACTGTTGGTCATCGAAGAGGATGGCTACCTCGTCACTCCCTCCGTTCGAAGCCGGCGAAGAGATGGCTCCACCAGATCGCTTGGCGACACCGATCGCCTTGTAGGTGGCCTCACGTCCCTCGGCGTCGCGGATGCTGGCCGTGCCGATCAGCCAATTGAACTGAATGGGCTGTCCAAACCGATTGATCGCCATGGCGATGATGTATCCCGTTGTCCCAGGACTCTCCTGACTGGCGAGGAGCGTGCGAGTCTGGTTGCCGGAGAGGTTGACGAACCGGTTCTCAACCCGGCACCCTTGGACAAAGGCCAGGCGCAGGGTCACTCCATCCCGTGGGTGAGTATTGGTCAAGGTCAGCAGGGTGTTGACCCGGCTGGGACTATTGGCTTCACTGGTGTACTTCGGAAAGAAAAGAAGACTGCCAGCTTTGACATTGCTGATTCCACTCCGCGGCGCAGCCGATCCCACCTGGGGAATGCCAGCCCCAATGACTGGCTGATCGATCTCTTGGAAAGCGAGTGCGCTCCAGGAGGACTGTGTCAGTGTCCAGCCGACGAGGGCGATCGTCACTGCGAGCGCAAGTTGGCCGATCCAGGCTCTCCGAATCTGCTTAACGGGCATCCATCTCTTGTTGAAGCTCTTCACGTTCCTTCTTCCTCCATCGGTCATCAGTGGGAGTCTTTTGGTGGGCTCTTTTCATTACCAAGTGGCCTGCTGATTCGTGACTCTTCTCGGGGCAAGCGAGAGAACTCTCCAGCGTCGCGGAGCACGACGATATCAAGCACCCGTCCGGGACCGCCCGACATTTGGGCGATCCGATAAGATCATTTTTTTTCTTTCATCAAGGAGCGTCTGGCCATCCGGGTCGGGCTTGTCTCGGTGTGTGTGGCTGTCTTCTCTGGGTAAAAGTTCGATCAGGGAAAGATCCGAAGTTGGCTTGATCTCGATTGTCGGACAAAGTGAGCGCTGATCAGCGAATGTTGGAAGCTGACGACAGCGTGAATCGGAAATTGGTTAGAAGAACCATCCTCGGGGGGCACGAATCAGGATTTGGTGAGGGTGGATTTCGATAAGCGGCGAGGGTGACGCAAGATCGATGGGGGACCCCAAAACAAAATGAAGGTACCACACTGGTCCGGCGTGAGCAAGGGGAAAATGAGGCCAGCGCCGCGGGAGATCGGGCTCGGAAATGGCGTCGACGGTGGGTTCCCGTCTTTCCAAGCCTTCCCTTGGCTCTGTATAATCTGGCAGTCCAAGACGGGATAGAAGAGGAGCGATCGATGAGAGGGAGAGAGACGGTTATTGTCGCGGCGGCACGGACGCCGATCGGGAAGTTCCAGGGAGCGTTCAAGACGCTGACGGCACCGCAATTGGGGGCATTGGCGGTGAGGGCGGTCTTGGAACGATCCAGGATATCTCCCGCGAGGGTCGATGAAGTCCTGATGGGATGTGTCTTGCAGGCGGGGCTGGGGCAGAATCCCGCGCGACAGGTGGCACTCGAAGCCGGCCTACCCCCGACCGTCTCGGCGATGACCGTCAATATGGTCTGTGGGTCGGGCTTGAAGAGTGTCATGCTCGCGTCGCAAGCGATCCAGCTCGGAGATCACGAGGTCGTGCTGGCGGGAGGAATGGAGTCGATGTCCAACGCCCCTTACCTTCTTCCGCAGGCAAGAGAGGGCTATCGATTGGGCGATGGGGCCCTCATCGACTCGCTCGTGCGGGACGGTCTCTGGTGTGCACGGGACCATTGGCATATG
>JBMUAP010000297.1:0-4577 GCA_049454155.1 Blastocatellia bacterium | reverse complement strand
GACCGACACTTCCTGCCCTCTCCGGTACGGATCACCGGGTTGCGCACCCCGGCCGGCCCGGGCTTCCGTGATGACTCTGGAGTCTATGAGGGGTGGGAGGTCCCCCTCGACTATGACCCGATGATCTCGAAGCTCGTCGCTTGGGGAGAGACACGGGGAGCGGCGATCGCCAGACTGCGGCGCGCGCTCGACGAGTACCACGTCGGAGGGATCCAGACGACGCTTCCCTTCTTCAAAGAGGTACTGCTTGACCCAAAGTTTCAGACAGGAGAGGTCGACACTGGATTCATCGAGCGATTCCTTTCCAGCCGCACGACCGCGCCCAGCCCCCCGGACAGGCTTTCGGAAGCCCAAGTAGCGGCGGCGATGGTGGCGGCCACCACCACCCCGCCCGCGCCCTCGGACCAGTCTGCCCCCCCCCCCCCCACTCGTGGGAGAATCGCTGGAGTCGATCGCCTCGGAGAGAGGATCAGTTCCTGGAGATGGGCGGCCAGACAATCCATGCTTCCCACACGGCGGTAGACTGCTGATCCAGACGAGAGGAGGTCGACCTTGGCAAAATGGCAGATCGAAGTGGACGGTCTCCGTAGCGAAGCGGAGTGGGCTGTCACTGGGGATGAGGTGACCTTGACCCTCCCGGGACAAACCCACACGGCGACGATCTCTTGCCCCGAACCTGGGGAGTACCTCGTGCTGCTCAACGACCGGGTCTACCGGTGCCACGATGACCGACGCCTGGGGGCTCCGAACCGGTTTCTGGTCAATGGGCATCCAGTCTCTGTCTCGATCGAGGACCGTCAGCGGCGACGTGGTTCGCCGACAGTTCGCGATGGGCGGATCGAACTGACGACCCCAATGCCGGGTAAGGTCGTGCAGATTCTCGTCTCCCCAGGAGACCCGGTCGAGGTCCACCAGGGGATCCTCATCGTTGAGGCGATGAAGATGCAGAATGAGGTCCAGGCCCCTCGTGCGGGTCGCGTCGTCGAGATTCGCGCCACCTCTGGGCAGACGGTTCCGGCCGGCTTCGTTCTGGCGATCATCGAATGAGCCCCCGGGGAGTTCTTCGGCTGGAAATGAGTGTACGCTTGAACTTTGGGGTATGCTCTGGTAGTTTGTGGTGGGATTTGATTGAACCAAGATTGGTAGGACTGATAGAACCGGTAGGACTGATAGGACCGGCTGGATCGATGAGGTGGGTGTGACCGATAGAAGGAAAATTGCAAAAGATTGTTTGTTGTCCTATCGGGCTTATGCCGCCTATACCTCCGATAACTAAAAGGAGACAAAACCAGGAATGTCGTTAGCAAAAGAGGCCAAGGTAGAGATCATCACGAATTACAAAATGCACGACTTGGACACTGGCTCCCCGGAAGTTCAAGTGGCGCTCCTCTCGAAGCGTATCACAGAGTTGACGGAGCATTTTCGGACACACGTCAAAGACAACCACTCCCGTCGCGGACTGCTCAAACTGGTCAGTCAACGGCGAAGCCTGCTCGACTATCTCAAGCGGCGGGATATCAACCGATACCACGATCTGATCGCTCGTCTCGGTCTGCGCAAATAGATCGGTGAGGGATTCGCGGCGCCGGCCGGATCGGTGTCGCCTTGGTTGTATAGCCGAACGTGACGGCGAACCGTTCCCGACGGACCGGGCTCGTGGTGAGCCTCCCGTGGTACCATTGGGAATAGAAGCCCCGGCTTTCCGGATGAGAGTGGGGCAGCCATCATCTTCCAACTCACAGCCACCGCGAACAGCCGCTTCCTGCTAGGGTCGGGCCTGCTTCGGGGTGGCTTTCTCATTTTTACCCCGTCGCACCGATGGCTTTGTTGGAGGCAATGGCGCGGATCGCTTCGAGAGATGGGAAACAGTGAGGGCAGACGAAGAACGCAATTGGGTACTTGCACAAACAGGAGACCACAAATGTTTTTGAAACAAGGGATCAATCTTGGCGGGCGCGACTTGACCATCGAGACAGGACGCATCGCCAAGCAGGCGGATGGAGCGGTCCTGGTGACTCAGGGGGAGACGGTCGTGTTGGTGACCGCCGTCTCGGCGCGCACTCCGAAGACGGGAATCGATTTCTTCCCGTTGACCGTCGACTACAGAGAGTATGGATATGCGGCAGGGCGAATCCCGGGAGGATATTTCAAGCGGGAGGGACGTCCCACCGAGAAGGAGATCCTGACTTGTCGGCTGACAGATCGCCCGATCCGTCCCCTCTTCCCGGACGGGTACAAGTACGAGACGCAGATCATCTCAATGGTCATCTCGGCAGATGACGAACACGATCCAGACGTTCTGTCGATCACGGGCGCCTCGGCGGCACTCTACCTCTCTGACATTCCCTTTCATCACCCGATTGCCGGGGTGCGGGTGGGCTTGGTCGAGGGGGTCTACGTCGTCAATCCATCTTACGATCAACTCCGCAATTCGGCGCTCAACTTGGTGGTCGCAGGAAGTGAAGAAGCGATCGTCATGGTCGAGGCCGGGGCCAAGGAGGTGAGCGAGAGCGTCATGGTCGAGGCCCTCATGTTCGCGCACGGAGAGATCCGCAAACTCTGCCAGCTCCAACGGTCGATGTTCGAGGCGCTGCAGATCACCAAGCGTCCTTTCGAGGCCCCGCCGGTCAACGAAGAACTTCTCAAGGAATTGGAGGAGAAGTACGCCGGTGAGCTTCGCGCGGCACTCGATGTCTCGACCCAATCGAAGCTGGAGAGCTACAGCGCGATCGATGGGCTGAAGAAGACAGTGATCGAAAGTGTTCCCGAGGAAGAGTCGGCTCGGCGTGCAGAAGTGGCGGGGCTCTTCGATCGTCTCAAGGAGAAGATCTTCCGGGACGACATCCTGCACAACCGCCGTCGACCAGATGGGCGTCGCTTCTCCGAGATTCGGCCGATCTCGATCGAGACAGGGTGGCTGCCCCGCACGCACGGATCGGCCCTCTTCACTCGGGGCGAAACCCAGGCGATCGTCACCGCCACATTGGGTACATCCCAGGATGTGCAGTATATCGACAGCCTCGAAACGGGCGAGTATAAACGCCGTTTCATGCTCAACTACAACTTCCCCCCCTTCTCGGTCGGAGAGACAGGACGGACAGGCAGTCCAGGGCGGCGTGAGATTGGTCACGGCGCATTGGCCCAGCGATCGCTGGAAGCGGTCATGCCGGGGGAGGACGAGTGGGCCTATACCGTCCGTATCGTCTCCGACATCACGGAATCGAATGGCTCTTCGTCGATGGCCACGGTCTGCGGCGGTTCCCTCGCCCTGATGGATGCAGGGGTCCCGATCAAGGCGCCTGTCGCGGGTGTGGCGATGGGGTTGGTCATGGAAGAGAAGAAGTATGCCATCCTCACCGACATTGCCGGCGCGGAAGATCACTACGGGGACATGGACTTCAAGGTGGCTGGTACCCGGGATGGGATCACCGGCCTGCAGATGGATATCAAAGTCACAGGGCTCAACCCGATGATCCTCGCCGACGCCCTCGAACAGGCACGGAAGGGCCGGCACTATATCCTGGACCACATGGATGCCATCCTGCGTGAGCCGAAGCCTGAGATGAGCCCATATGCACCCAGAATCGTCACCATCCAGATCTCGCCGGACAAGATTCGCGACGTGATTGGACCTGGCGGCAAGGTGATCCGCGGCATCCAGGAGAAGACTGGTGCCAAGATCGACATCAGCGATGACGGGCGCGTCTCGATTGCGACTGCCAGCGGAGAGGCGGCGGAGGCGGCTCTCCAGATGGTTCGAGACTTGACCGCAGAAGCTGAATTGAACAAAACCTATCTCGGAACCGTCTCGCGCATTGTCGATTTTGGCGCGTTCATCGAGATCCTGCCCGGGTTGGACGGACTCCTTCACGTCTCGGAGATCGCCGACTACCGTGTCCGTGACGTGCGCGACGAGCTCAAGGAAGGGCAGCAGATCCTCGTCAAGTGCATCGGAATCGAGGGGAACAAGGTGCGACTCAGTCGCAAGGCGATCCTCAAAGACGAGAAGAAGGGGAAGGGAGGCGAATAGCCCCCCTCCCCTCCAACAAGCAGAGCCCAGACAGGGGCCCACTCAGGAGGAGGAAGCAAGATCTTGATACGATTGGCAGTCTCTGGAACGATGGCAATGCTGCTGCTCCTCGGGGGGGGTCGCTGGTTGACCGAATCAGCGGCCTCCCCTGACCCCGCCGAGGCGGCTCAATCACAGAGCGGGGCACCAAGCGGGCAGCTCCGCGATCCGCGGGAGAAGCGCCTCGCCAACATTCGACAATTGACCTTCGAAGGGGAGAACGCTGAGGCCTACTTCTCTCCGGATGGCAAAAAACTGGTCTTTCAACGAACGAGTCAATCGGACGGCTGCGACCAGATCTTCACGATGAACTTGGACGGGTCAGACGTCCGGCGGATCTCCAACGGGCAGGGGAAGACCACTTGTGCCTACTTCACCCCGGACAAGCGCTCGATCGTCTACGCGACAACCTCTCTCGACGATCCGAAATGTCCCCCCAAACCTGACTATTCGCTGGGATACGTCTGGTCCCTCTTTCCTGGCTTCGAGATCGTGCGGGCCAATCTGG
>JBMUAP010000296.1:0-4598 GCA_049454155.1 Blastocatellia bacterium | reverse complement strand
CGTGCCTCCACGGTTCTGGCCCCGAGCCGAGGGTCGCCTCTCCCCAAGGGAGTCGACAAAGCAGGGGCATTCCCTTCATACTAGTGGCTCGACGCACCCGCTGTGGCTCGGGGCCAGAAGGAGGCACGTGAGCTGGACGACTGCTGAAAAATTTCTTTTGAGCGGCCTGCTTCCAACGAACGCCAGCAGCCACCGCTTGCGTCGTCTGTTGATCGAGCAGGCGACAACGATCGATTGGGAGGTGGTGCGGAACCGGGGGAGCCGCCTGCAGGTCCTTCCGCTGGTCCGGTTCAACCTGACACAGGCGCGCGAGGACCAGGAAGATCTGACCTTACGCTTGCCCTCCGACCTGCGAACTTACCTGCGCAGCCAAGCCGAGGAGTGGGCCGCCCGCGAGTTGGCCTACCTGCACGAGGTTCGCCACCTGATCGGCCTGCTCCAAGCACAAGGGATCCCTTCCCTGCCGCTCAAGGGAGCCGCGCTGATGCTCGTCGGTTGCTACCCGCAACCGGGCCTGCGTCCAGCCGTCGACATCGACCTTCTCGTCGCTCCGGAGGATGTGCAGGCCGCCGATGCGCTCCTCGCCCGGTATGAGTATCGCCCGCTGCCCGGGCAGCGCAAAGTCCGCGACAGTCAGCGACTGCCCAACCAACGCAACCACCTCTGGCCGCGACGGGGCCGCTCCGGAATTGTCGTCGAGCTGCACCACCGTGCCTTCCAAGTCGTCGCGAGCGAGGCAGAGGTCGGATTCCCTGAATTGTGGGGACGGGCACGCTCGATCGGCGCGGGCTTCCTTCCACTCCCCTCCCCCGGGGATCTTGCCATGCACCTGATCCACCACAGCATGGTCGATCTGCAGAGCGGCCATCTCATCTTGCGGACGCTCGCGGACCTCTTCTTCCTTGCCCGCAAAGCTCCAGAAAGCTTCGAGCAAGCCCGCCGGCTCGCCGCACAACTGGGCTTCCCGGGCATCGTCCCCCTGGCCGAACAGGCCGTCCACCACCTCGAGGTGGCCAATCTCGAAGCCCTCGAGGTCGACGCCGCCCACCCGGACCTCGCCCTGCTCTTCGAGACGGCCATGCTGCCGTCCCACGAACTGCTCGCCGAGGCGGCGCGCTTCTTCGAGTACTTTGACTTGGCGCGGCACCCCCGGAGGAAGATCCAAGCGCTGGCAGGCTTTCTCGCTCCGTCCCAGGAGCATCTCCACCAGCTCTATGGGCGTACAGAACCGACCGACCCATCCTCCCGACCAGCCGTCTCCCGCTGGCACTACCTGCGTCGGCCGTTCGATCTCTTGCGACGAGTCGATTGGCGAAGTCTCCGCCCGGCGATGGTGCGACGCGTTCGCCACTGGAAACGACTCCCTACCCGCCAGGATTGAGCCTCTTCCCTGCCCCAACGGTAGAGGCCGTGTGTTTGCGAAGAAGCTCCAGGCCATAACGAATCGGCACTCCAAAGGTGGTCGAGGCCTGCGAGTTGAAGAGGATGGCTTGGTTGATGCCGATGACCCGACCACTGCTCCCAAAGACAGGTCCCCCCGATCCCCCTTCATCCGTCCGCGCATCGTAGGTCAACTGCGGGGCGACGTCGCTGATATAGCCCTGCGTCGCCTGTGGACGGATCCGCCCGTTGGTGGCCAATTCGTTGAGCTGCATCCGAAACGAGAGGTTGCCAAAATTGCGTGTCGCGGTGCGGCCACGGTCGGTAAAGCGGGCGACCAAGCCTTCCAACCCTGCGGGATAGCCGATCAACACCATCTGCTGGCCGCTGATGACCCGATCGAGATCTTCCTCCAGGGGCAGGACCGGCAGAATCGGCTCTCCCTTCGGCTCAAAACTGCAGAGGGCGACATCCTGGTCCTGCATCACCTCGACGACGCGCAACGGAAAGGGCTCCCGAACCTGGGGGAAGTAGGCGAAGACCTCTCGCAAACGGGGGCGATACCCGCGCATCCGGATGAGGCTGGTCAGATCGTCCTCCTCCCAGGCGTGGACGACGTGGCGGTTGGTGAGGATCAGCCCCTTCTCGACGACAAACCCGGCCCCGATGAACTCGATCTCGTAGGAGCGGCCACTGCCCTCGGCGGTGAGCAGGACCTCTCCATTGGGACCGATCGGGTTGTCTCCGCCGCCACCTTCGCGGAAACGGACCTCGCGGCCGACTCTGGGGTCGACGAAGAAGTAGGTGCCATAGATCAGGCAGACGCCGGGACCATAATTCCGGACGACCGTTTCGGGCAGGGAGAGCGAGGACCGCATGATCGCGGACTCTTCTCGCGCCTGCTGGAGTTCAGCACGGATCTTGTCGATCTCCTGGCGGGTCTCGCCGAGTGTATCCTTGATCTCGCTGATCGCCTTGTTGTTGCTGCGGGTCACCAGCAAACTGAAGGTGTTGAAGTAGAGAAAGGTAACGAGGAGGAAGGCCACGATCCCGACGATCGCGTAAAGAACACGACGGGGGATCTCGGCGACCAGTTCCCGAAGGAGCTGCTTGACAAAGACGATGGCGACATCGGTCCGCGGCACGACCCGCTTGCGTCGTGACTCCCGGAGGGCCGGCCGCTCGGAGCGCGCGGAGGCGAGGACGAGATTGCCGCGCATGAGCGATTCCGTAATCGTCTCTGGAGCACTCAAAAAGAAGAAGCGGACGCGAATGCCCGTGGCGCCAAAGAAGTAGGTGTCCCCATCGTGAACCGCCTCCCCGATGGCGATCGATTCCCCATCCCGCGTCATCCCGGCCATGGCCTCGACCGTGGTGATTCGGTAGGTGGGATCGGCCACCTCCCGACGCCGGAGCGTGATGATGGTCGTGTCCGGCGGAAGCGCCCCCGGTGGCGAGTCGATGCGGAGGTCACAATCGGCGGCGGTCCCGATGGTGATCACTTCCTGATCGAAGATCTTGGTCAGCGGCGGTTCGATGCCCGCCAGCCGGACCACCAGCCCGCTCGTTGTCTCCTCTTCCTTCATCGGCACTGTCTCGTCGACTCGTCCCATTCCCCCTCCTGCCCTTTCTTGTCCGTCTCCCGAACCCCTTTCTCTCACTGCACTGAGCCTGGCCGCTCCCGGAAATACAGGCAAATTCGTACGATATCACGGAACAGATCGATCTCTCTGCAGCTTCCCCAAGGGCAAAAAGTTTTTTGCTCCGGGCAGGGGTCGATGTATCATCCCGTCGAGAGTCGAAGTAACCATTGGCGGCACAAAATGATCGACTCAGCTCTGGCTTACCCAAGTAGTTGGGAATCAATGAGAGGAAATGGCTGGAGATGGATGAAGATCAGGGAACAATCAGACACCCGGATGGAGGGAGACCATGGCTGGAAACAACTTCCCCGTAAACCGAGAGCGAGGTCGTCAAATGCTGGCCATCGGACTGCTTTTGGGAGGACTCCTCGGGGGGCTCCTCTGGGCCCTCCAACATGAGGTCGGGAAAGGACAAAGAATGCGCACCGGGCAGACCCAACGAACGGTGACTCCAAAGATGCTGGTCGCCCACCGGGGAGCATCCGCCTATGCTCCCGAACATACCCTCGCCGCCTATCAGTTGGCCCTCGACCAGGGAGCCGACTATGTCGAGCAGGATCTCCAGATCACTCGCGACGGGCAGCTCGTCTGCCTCCACGACGAGACCCTCGAACGGACCACCGATGTCGCAACGGTCTTCCCGGACCGCTTCCGGCAGGAAGGCTCCCGACGTCGTTGGTATGTCGCCGACTTTACCCTCGACGAGATTCGGCGATTGGACGCGGGCAGTTGGTTCGACACCGATTTCGCGGGGACCCGGGTCCCGACTTGGCAGGAGGCGATCGACCTCGTCCGAGGGAAGGCGGGGCTCTACCCGGAGACGAAAGCTCCGGAAGCCTACGGGGCCCGTGGCTTCTCGATGGAGCGGCTGGTCATGGAGGTCCTGCGCCGCAACCGGCTCGACCAGCCGGGGGCCGATCCGGCGACCCCGGTTATCATCCAATCGTTCAGCGCCAAGAGCCTGCAGATTCTCCGTGACGAGCTGGAGTGCCAGCTACCCCTCGTCTTTCTGCTCAATAGCGATCCCCAAGGGGAGTGGCTCGAGAAGGACGGGCTGGCCCGTATCACCCAGTTTGCCAACGGCATCGGCCCCGCCAAGCGGCTCATCGAGAATGATCCCGCCGTCGTCTCCCGTGCTCACCAGGCGGGATTGACCGTCACGCCCTACACCTTCCGCTCGGCCTCCACTGGTACCTACCCCTCTGTCCGCGCCGAGATGGAGCACTTTCTCTACACGTTGGGAGTCGACGCCCTCTTCACCGACAACCCGGACCAATTTCCCCGTCGATAATCGACAAGTGATGTCCCAGATCGAAAGGAGACCCTCCATGCCAGCCAAAAAAGCGACCTCCGCCAGTGAGACGAGTTCTTTCCTCCCCGTCGGTGGCAAGGCCCCGGCCTTCAGCCTCAAGAATGCCGCCGGCAAGACCGTCAAGCTCTCCGATTTCAAGGGCAAGAAGGTGGTCCTCTACTTCTACCCCAAAGACCTGACCCCTGGTTGTACCACCGAGGCCTGCGGTTTTCGTGACGATTATTCCCTCCTGCAGCAACACGGCATCGAGGTCATCGGCGTCC
>JBMUAP010000295.1:0-4612 GCA_049454155.1 Blastocatellia bacterium | reverse complement strand
CAACCTTCTTCTCCGTGAGTAATTACGAGAAATGTTTTGAGAGGGGCGAGGGGGGGCACCGTTCTGGCTGACTGGATCCGGGACAAGAGAATGTGTCTGCCCTAGGCGATGACTTGGTCGATGACGTGGCCATGGACATCGGTCAGGCGGCGGTTCATCCCATTGTGGTACCAGGTGAGCCGTTCGTGATCGATGCCGAGGAGGTGGAGAACGGTCGCGTAGAAGTCATAGACCGAAGCGATATTTTCGACCGCACGGCGACCGAACTCATCGGTGGCCCCATAACTGGTCCCACCACGCACTCCGGCTCCCATCATCCAGAGCGTGAATCCATCCGGGTTGTGATCGCGGCCGGTGGTCCCCTCCTGATGGGTTGGCATCCGCCCAAACTCTGTCACCCAGAGGACGAGCGTCTCCTTGAGCAGTCCACGCTGGCGCAGATCGGTGAGGAGGGCCGCCGTCGGTTGATCGAAGATCGGGCAATGGCGCTCATAGTCGGTCTTGAGGGTCCGGTGGGCATCCCAGTTGAGGAGCCCATCGACGCCGCTTGCCCGGGAGGCACAGTAGAGGCTGACGTAGCGCACTCCCTGCTCGAGCAGCCGGCGGGAGAGGAGGCAGTTCCGCGCGTAGGCGGCCTTGAGCGGATTGGGGTCATCCGTGCCATAGAGGCGATGGGTCGCCGCCGTCTCGCGGCGCAGATCGGCGACTTCGGGCGCCGCCAGTTGCATGCGGGCGGCCATCTCATACGAGGCCGTCCGCGCGATCAGGTCGCTCTCGCCCGGATGGCGCCGGCTGTTCTCCTGATTGAGCTGGTGGAGGAAATCCCGGGTTGCCGCATCCTCACCAGCATCGATTCCGGCGGGCCGGCCGAGGTTGCGGAGAGGCTGATGGGCGGCGAGCATGACCGCCTGATGCTGCGCTGGCAGGAAGCCACTGCCCCAGTTGGCCTTGCCGTTGGGCGGCTCCCCGCGGACATCGGTAATGGCAATATAAGTTGGCAGATTGTCGTTGAGGCTGCCGAGCGCGTACCCCGCCCAGGCGCCGGCGGCCGGGAATCCCTCCCGGACCGATCCGGTATTCATGAAGACACTCGCTGGGCCGTGGGTGTTCGATCGTGACGTCATCGAATGGAGGAAGGCCATCTCGTCGACGTGCGAGGCAAGGTGGGGCAGCAGCGAAGAGATCGGTTTGCCGCTCTTCCCAGCTGGCACGAAGGGCCAGGGCGACTTCATCAGATTGCCATTCTTGCCCTGAAACGTCACCTCCTTCTCCCCGCCCGGCAGCGGCGTCCCGTGGTACTTTTCGAGCGCTGGTTTGTAGTCCCACAGATCGAGGTGCGAGGCCGCACCGGGGCAGAAGATCTGGAGCACCTGCTTGGCCCGCGGGGCGTGGTGACGAATCTGCCCCGCCGCCAGCAGATCCTCCCGGAGCAGGCTGGTCAGGGCCAATCCGGTCATGCCTCGGGTCGCGTCGGTCAGGAAGCGGCGACGGGCCAAATCGAGGGCGGGTGTTTTCGGATCGATCATGATCACCTCAGAAAGAAGAGTTCATTGGCGTTGAGCAGCGCGCGGGTCAACGCCCGCCAGCCTTGGCTCTGGATCAATTGACGGGCTGCGACCAGCTCACTGGCGGTGGGCGGGCGCTGAAAAGCGAGCTGAAAGGCGCGTCTGACGCGCTCTTCCTCCTGGGGGCCCGCCTCCCGCGCGAGCCGCTCGGCGAATCGTCTCGCCAGTTCAAGCGTCAACGGATGGTTGAACTGGGTCAAGGACTGCAGCGGGGAGATGGTCCGGACACGGGTCGGAGCGGCCGAGGCATTGTCCGGCAGGTCGAAGTCGGTCAGGCCGTCGACGAGCGAGGCGCGTGCATTCTGGTGGTAGACAGCCCGGCGCCACGTCTCTGGTCCGTGATGGTCGAGCGGGACGTAGGTCGCGACGTTGTCCTCGAGATACCGATAGAGCCTGAACCCAGGGCCTCCAGCCCGCCGGTCGAGCTGGCCGGTAACCTCGAGCAGGGTGTCGCGAATCTCTTCCGCATCGAGCCGACGCGGCGGAAATCGCCAGAGAAGGCGGCTGCTCCCGTCGACCCGGGCCGCCTCGTCTCGATGATCGCTCGCCTGCTGCCAAGTCTGCGAGAGAAGGATCTCCCGGTGGAGCGGCTTGAGCCGCCACCCGTGCTCCCGCAATCGATTGGCCAGCCAGTCGAGCAGCTCGGGATGGGTTGGCCGCCCGCCGAGGAAGCCAAAGTCGCTGGGCGTGTCGACGATGCCCGTCCCGAAATGGTAGTGCCACAGTCGATTGGCCATGACTCTCGCCGTCAGCGGATTCCGCTCATCGACGATCCAGCGGGCGAGCGCCAACCGTCGCTCTGCCTCCGGTGCTGTCACCGAAAGGGCATAGCCGGGCAGGGCCCCATCGAGGATCGCCAGACTTGCCGGGGCGACCTCGCTCCCGCGCCGCTGCGGATCTCCGCCGCGGTGGACATAGGTCGGCTCTTTCGGCTCGACAAACTTTCCCGCCCAGTGAAGTGGCAGAGGCGGAATCGACTTGATCTCGTGCTCGATCTCCCTCCTTCTGGTGCGCAGGGCCTCGAGGCGGGTCGCTTCCTCGGTCGTCGTCACCCGCGAGAGGAACCGTTCGATCTTCTGGGCTTCGTTGAACGGCTCGCGGGCCCTTGAATCGGCGACGCGCTGCCAGCTCTGCCCATCCTCCGAGATCTCGACCTCGTACTCGGTGACGAAAGCGCCGAGATGGTTCGCCTCCACCCCCGGTTCGAGTGTCCGATCCTGGGAGAAGACGATCCGGTCGATCATCTCCGGACCCGGGAAATGGAGTGTCAGCGCGGCCGCGGATCCCACGAACCAGCGCTCGCCGAACCGGCCATCCGTCACCAGCTCGACTCCGTAGGTGTTGGCGCCGACGACATCCTCGGCCCGCCGGGTCGTCGCACCGCTGACCGTTGTGCCCGTCGCCGCCAGCGCGATGTTGCGCGTCGCCTCCCCGGCGGTCCAGACCTCAAACTCATCGAGCCGCGCGTTCTCCCCAGACTTCGGTCGATCCGAGGTGGCACGGATCAGGAAGCGCAGGTGGGTCGCCCGCACTGGCCCAAAGCGGTGCTCGTTGAAATGGCGTGTCGCCCGCGGGAGGCTCCACTGCCCCTCGCGGTTGGCCAGCTCGAGCGCCCTCGAAGAGACGGCTTTTTCCAGCGACTCGAGCTCGGCGACGAGGCTCTTCCGCCGCACCTCGAGCGGTTCGAGGCGTGCCGCGTGGGCTGCCTTCGCCTCCGGGGTAGCCACCACTCGCTCGGCGTGGGTGACGCCATCGAAGGTGGCCCGCAAGCGGTAGTAGTCTTCCGTCGGGATCGGATCGAATTTGTGATGATGACACCGGGCACAATTGACCGTCAGACCGAGAAACGCATTGCTCGTCGCGGTGATCAGATCGTCGACCGTGTTGGCCCGGATCACCTTCTGCTGGACCTCATCCTGGTTCCCGACGCTGTCGTAAGGGCCACAGACCAGAAAGCCCGTGGCGATCTCGACCTCCGGCTGCCCGACCCCGATGGCATCTCCGGCGAGCTGCTCGATGACGAATCGGTCGTAGGGCTTATCCTCGTTGAACGAGCGGATCACATAGTCGCGGTAGCCCCAGAGGTTGTTGATGATGTGGTTCTGCTCAAAGCCCTTGCTCTCCCCAAAGCGCGCGACGTCCAGCCAGTGGCGGCCCCACTGTTCGCCATAGTGCGGGCTGGCGAGCAATCGATCGACCTGCCGTTCCCAGGCCCGCGGGTCCCGGTCGGCGACAAAGGCCCGGACCTCCTCCTCTGTCGGTGGCAGACCGGTCAGGTCATAGGAAAGGCGGCGGAGGAGCGTCCGGCGATCGGCGGGCGGCGACGGCTGAAGCCCCTTCGCCGCCAGTCCGGCATAGACAAAGCGGTCGATTGGCGACTTGGCCCAGGCCGCCGGGATGCCGGCCGGAGTCGGCGGGATCACCGCCCGCGTTGGCTGGAGCGACCACCAGGTCGACTTCTCCGCCCGTCGTGGCTCATTGGCGGATGCCCCACTGGCCGCCCACTTCGCTCCTGCGTCGATCCAGTTCCGCAGCAGCGCCAGCTCCCGCTCGCTCAGCCGCTCTCCCGTCGGCGGCATCTGCTCGGCAGGCTCCCGGCTCGACACCCGCCGAATCAACTCGCTCGCGGCACTCTCCCCCGGAATGATCACTGGGCCGCTCCCCCCGCCCCGGAAGGCCGCCTCTCGTTGATCGAGCCGCAACTGCCCCTTTGACCGCTCGGCCCCGTGACAGCCCGAACAACGCGCCAGCAGGAGCGGACGGATATCGCGCTCGAAATCGACCTGTCCCTGCGCTGCCACTCCCGATCGCCACCCACTCGTCAGGAATCCCCCCATCGAGAGGGCGATGCCCAGGATCAGCGCCAATCCGTGTCCGCCTCCGTTCCGCGCTCTTCTCATCGACCAGCCTCCCTGCGTCAGCCTCGCCAGACCAGCATCCCGGGCCGGCTTCGTTCTCTGTTCGGATGAATCTTATGGATGTCGCGTGGGTGACATCGTCGTCACTTGCGCGCGAATAGTCAATAGATCCGATACGAAAACTGGTCC
>JBMUAP010000294.1:0-4617 GCA_049454155.1 Blastocatellia bacterium | reverse complement strand
ACTCGCACCGCCGTGACAACCCCCATCACCTTGGCCGAGAGGTCCGACGAGGTCTTCGATCGCACCGTCCCCGAGGCCTCGTAGCGATCCTCAATCTTCGACTCGACGACCTCCTCGATCTTGACCCCTGAAACGACCGCCGGCTTCTCTTCGCGCCCGCTCCCGCTTCCCTGCTCTCCCCCGCACGAGGCGCCACCCCCCGCCAAGAGACCCAATGCCAGAAGAAGAATCCCCGTTTTTTTCATGATCTGATCACTTCCAGTTCGATCTGCCTCACCCGCACCATCAAGAGACAAATGGCTCGACCCCTGTCAGCCGACCCGTCGTCAGCAGCAGCCCCGCATAGCCAACATAGTAGTCATAGCGTGTCGCGAGCACCTGGAGACGCGCACGCGTCAACGCTGTCTGCGCCCGCAGCAGCTCGGTCATTGTCGTCAGCCCTTCCCGGTAACGGTCCTGAACGATCCGCAAGGCCTCGGTCGCTCGTTCTGTCGTCCGCTCCGCGACGACCATCCGCTCCGCCGCCGTCCGGACGCGCTGACGGGCCTCCACGACCTCATACCGGACCTGTTGTTGCAGGTGATCCCGCTCCCCGGAAGCCATCTCCGCCGCCGCCCGCGCCTGCGCGACCCGCGAACTGCGCCCCGCATCGAAGAGCTGGAAGGTGACACTGACCCCGACCGTGTAGTCCCCACTGCCATTGAGCCAGTCGTGTCGGCTCGCTCCCGCGCTGGTAAATAAGTCGACCCGCGGCAGATACTCGCTGCGGGCCCCACGAACTCCCACTTGGCCACTCTCCCAAGCCAGCCCAGCCCTCACCACCTCCGGACGGTGCTGCAGCGCCTGCTGCAGGAGCCCCTCTTGGCTCTCCAACGGAAAGGTCCGCGCTCCGAGCTGACCCGAGAGAGTCTGTGGCGTCTCGATCGCCATCCCCATCGCGGTGTTGAGGGCCGCCTGCGCCGTCAACTCCTCTCCCTCCGCCTCGATCTGCTGCTGGCGAACCTCCGACAACTGCACCTCAGCCGCAAGCAAGTCCGACACCACCGCCGTTCCCAACTCGACCCGGTTGCGGCTCAACTGCACATCGGCCTCTGCCAATTGCACCGATTCGGTGGTGACTTGACGCCGCGACTGCGCGAGGAGCAGTCCGTAATAGGTCCGGATCACCTCGAAACGGATCCGCTGTGCCACCTGCTCCGCCTGCGTCCCCGCCTGATCCCGCCGCAATCCCGCTTGGCGGATCCGCGTCGAGGCCTCCCGCTGATCGAAGACCGGCAGGCGAATCGAGACGCCAACCCGGAAATTGGTCAACGCCTCCGGATTGTTCAACCGCGGCAGGAAGAAGTTCTGCTGCGTGAACCGCGCCTGCTCCAAGAGAGAACCGAAGGCGAAGACCGGGTTGTTCCCCCGTATCACCGTCTCGCTCAATTGAATCGTCGGCCAACGCGATCGACGCGCCTCCTCCAACTGGGCCTCCGCCAACGCTCCTCCTGATGCGGTCGCCCGCACCAGCGGATGGCCGCGCAAGGCGACCTCCACCGCCGCGGGCAGCGTCAGCGACTCGCGCTCCTGCGCCCATCCTGCCCCCTCGGCTCCGATCACCAAGGCGATCCAGACCACTGCTCCACTCAGCCCTCTTCTCATCGCTCACTCCCCCCTACGCCGGCTGATCCTTGACCCCCAACTTGCGCAGAAAGGTCATCATCGGACACCAGTTCGTAAAGGCCGACTGCATCAGGTTCAAGGCAACAAACCCGGTAAAATAGAGCCACTTCGGGCTGTGGTAGACACTCAACAGAATCCCCGCAATCAATCGTAAAAACCGATCTACTGTCATCGCGTCCTCCTTGCTCTTCTCGATTACTTGACTGACCACCTTACCGCTGCTCTTTCTGCTGGTCTCCGTGTCGATCCTCGACCCGGCAGGCATCCGCCGCTCAGGTCGCCACTCCCATCCGCGGCAAGACCCACCGCATCAGGACGAAGTACCCCACCAAGAACAGCACCATCCATCCCCAGTCCGGCATCTCTCTCCTCCTTTCCCCAACTTGTTACAACTTCTCGATCACCCGCTGGAGCCGTGCGTTGACCTCCGTCGCCGCCTCTTCCAACTCTGGATTCCCGACCACCGACATCATCTTCGCGGCGTCGATCGCCGCCACCATCGAGCCGCCCTCGGCCCCATAGACGATGACGTTGCACGGCAAGAGCAACCCCAACGCCTCCTCCATCTGCAACGCCTGGTAGGCGATCGGGGGATGGCACGCGCCGAGGATGACGTACGGCCGAAACTCCACCCCGAGCTTCTCCCGCAGCTTCTCCTCCAAATTCAACTCGAAGAGGACGCCAAACCCCTCCCCCTGCAACGCCGCCCGCGTCCGCGCCAGCGCCTCCTCCATCCCGACCGGGATCCATCGCTTGAACCCATAAGTCAACGCTGCGTCCTTGCTCGTCGCTTCTTCCTTCATCGCTTCCTCCCCTCTTGAACCCTGCAACCGTCCAATCCCGTGGGTCTTGCACCCTTTGTCTGGACTGGTCTATACTCCCGAATGCCGCGACTATATAACTATGTAGTTATACTGTCAAGCGACCTCATGGAAAAGCATGGATCGAGACGTGGTGGGGGAGTGATGAGACGGAAGAAGCGACGGATGACGGAAGAGGGGTTGGCCATGGTGGCGGGGCGATTCAAAGTCCTCTCGGACCCGATGCGGCTGCGAATTCTGCAGGTGCTCGAGGAAGGGGAGCGGAGCGTCTCGGTGCTGGCGGAGGAGGTCGAGTCGACACAGCCGAATGTCAGCAAGCATCTGCGAATTTTGCAGGAGGCGGGAATGTTGACGCGCCGGCAGGTGGGGAACACGGTCTACTATGCGATCGGCGACGCGCAGGTCTTCGCCCTCTGCGACCTGGTCTGTTCGAGCTTGGCGGAGCGGCTGGCGGCACAGGCGAGGGTCTTTCCAGTAGCCGAGAGGGGAAAGGCGCGCGGAGTCCGCAAGGAGAAGGCCCTGCCGGGATAGGGCGCCAGCAGGGCGCGAGGTCAATCCTCGAAGCGGACGACGCGGGTATCGCGTTCCTTGCCAGTCGGCTGCGTGAGGGGGGCATAGAGGGCGGGGCGACGAGTCTGGACCCAGCGGCGACCGGTCGAGGTGGGTTGGAGAGAGGCATCGAGGTCGGCGACGACCATCTCATCGGCGGCGCGGCCCGTCTCGGCGAGAATCCGGCCGTAGGGATCGAGGATCATGGCATTGCCGGTGCGGACCTCGTCATCATCGACACCGACGCCATTGCTGAAGAGGAGGAAGAGCCCATTGTCGTGGGCACGAGCCGGCAGCCACCGCATAAGCCAGCCTCGTCCTTTGGGTCCATTCAGTTCTGCCTCGATCGCCGCCGGATCCTCAAGACGACGCTCCCAGAGCGCGGGGTCGATCGGGCCCATGGCGTGGGGGCTGCGGGAGCGGCAGCCGCCCGTCTGATGGGGAGCGAAGAGAATTTCAGCCCCGAGAAGCGTGGTGATCCGGACATTCTCGACGATGTTGTTGTCGTAACAGGTCAGGACTCCGACG
This sequence comes from Blastocatellia bacterium, assembly GCA_049454155.1. GTDB lineage: Bacteria > Acidobacteriota > Blastocatellia > RBC074 > RBC074 > CAIOZW01. The sequence continues at coordinate 1,054 of JBMUAP010000294.1, read as the reverse complement.
CGGCAGCCGTGCGGCGTATCGAAGACGGTGTACTGATCGCCAGACTGGATGAGGGGATGGATGAAGGCGTGAAGCTTGCGGTGGCAAGCATAGCCTCCATCGGGCATGGCGACGAGATAGCTGTTGTAGGCGGTCCCGTTGGGGGTGACCTCGATGAGGCCAGCGCCGATGGTCATCTGGAACTCGCGCGACCACTCGCGCAGTTGGGTAGAAGAGGGGCCGTCGGGAACCGGCTCGGCGAGGGCACGGACTTGCTCATCGGAGAGGTGGCGGACGTGCCAGTAACCGGTGAGACACATCTCTGGGAAGATGACCATCTCAGCCCCGGCCGCTGCGGCCTGGACGACGAAGGAATGGACCCGCTCCAGATTGGCGGCTTTATCCCCGGGAAGATGCTGGAACTGAACGCTGGCAACTCGAATGTCTCTCATCTCTCTCCTGATAGAATCTGATGGAACGCGGGCTTCCCCACCTGACAGGCTTGGTGTCGACCGGTGACCGAGACAGCTCGCTCCGCGACTTCCTCCTCTGACATTCTTCGCGTCTTCGCGGCTTCGCGTGAGATTCTTCCGTCGCGTCCCGGCGCTTCCGGGCGAGATGTGTCCCTGGTCACCGGGACAGCTCACTCCGCGACTTCCTCCTCTGACATTCTTTGCGGCTTCGCGGCTTCGCGTGAGATTCTTCTCGACCTCGCGTGAGATTCTTCTCGGCCTCGCGTGAGATCTTTCCTGTGAAATCCTTCCATCGGTGCAGATCTTCCTGCCGCACCTGGAAAATCCCGAATCTCCGCCAGCGGAGATTACCATGGGGCTGGGCGAAGACGGAATGGACAGAAAGCGGGAGTGGAATCGAGGGGGGAATTCCATTTGCGAAGGGGGGAATTGAGAGAGTATTCTTTCAATTTCACGATTCCGGCAGGTGGAACGGCAACTGAGAGCCAGCTGTGACTCCAGTTGAGGAGAGACATTCGAGGAGCCTGCGGGAGAAATCAGACCAAAAACAGACAGGCATTAAACAGACATCTGGCAAATGTCAGGCAAACGTCAGGAAGAAG
>JBMUAP010000293.1:0-4644 GCA_049454155.1 Blastocatellia bacterium | reverse complement strand
CGGGAGGGTCGCAGGGCGGGAAGACGCCCTGGGACAGCTCTGTGGCTTACGCGCTTGGCAAGCCCGCCTTCCGGGGACCTGGGAGTGGACGCAGTGCCAGTTCCTTCTCGTGGGAGTCTCCGGGGACTCGGATCCTGACCAGTCGCGCGCGCGAGAGCGACTTCTCGACGCAGGTCGTGCGCTTGCCCTGACCCCTCGGGGTGGGGGCATCCTTGGGCCCTACCTGCACGAGATCCTCCTCTTTCTCGGGGGACCAGTCGAGATCGATCGGCTGGTCGGACTCGTCGCCTTCCTGCTCGGAGTCCGCGAGCAGCAGTTCGAGCCCCTCCCAGAGGCGTCAGACCGAGCCACCCCTCCCGGGCCACTCGGGACCGCCCTTCCCCTCTCTTTCGCCGAGGCCGAAGCGGTCTCTAGAACCAGTGGGCCGGCACGCAGAGGAACAAGAATGATGGGGATCGGCGGGACGGGTGGCGATGGAGGTCGGGATGGAGTTCGGGATGGAGAGCAATGGGGACCGACCCTTGGACACGAGTGGACGAGCCAGCTTGGCAAAGAGCCTCTCTCTGGTCCCTGCCATCCTGGATCAGGAGGAGAGGGGACGATCCGTCCGCAACAGGGGGGTGACTTGGTCGACTCTTTGGAGGGGAAGATTGCCCTCGACCGGCTCTGGTCGGCTGTTCTGACCCTGCCGCTTCGTCAGCGTCAGACCTTCTTCTTCAGCTTCTCTACTCCAGAAGGAGAGGATCTACTGACCCTCCTCGTCGAGGGAGCCGTCGCCGGGCCAAGCCAGACCGCCGCCTCCCTGGGGCTTTCGCTCGAAGAGCTGCTCGAGATCTGGAAGCGCATGCCCCTGCGCAACTTGGAGCTGGCGAAGATGTGGGGGGTCGAACGCCAGCAGGTCAACAAGTGGCGCTACTTGGCCATTCGGCGGCTCGAGAAGCTGCTCTTGTCCCCCACGGGGAGAACTCGCTCCCCAAGTTGAATTGCCTTGTCACTCTGGACCAGATGCGCCCTCCTCCCGGTCCAGACGATCACATCTGCGCGTGCACTGCACTCTGGAAGGAGGGAGAACCTGGATCGGAGCCCCCCATTGAACTGGAGCCCCATGATGGACCATCTGAGTGAGATCGACTGGAGGATGTTGCTGCGACGCAGCGGCACGGGAGCGGAACTGGCCCGTGCCATGCGCCATCTCGAAGTCTGCCCGGCCTGTTTGGCACAATGGCGCTCCCGTCGGTCAGGGGGCGCTACCGGCCACGCCCCACTCGCTGGGGACGGAATCTCCCCTCGCTGGATCGATTGGCAGGACCTCTTGGCGAGGTGGGAGGCCGAGGAGGCCGCGTCTGAAGAGGTCCCCGCCGTCAAGGCCCAGGTTGGATAAGCGCAGCTGGGTCCCCTCTCGATTGGCAGCACCAAAACCTCCTCGCGTCGAGCCCGACGATTGTCGTATGCTACGTACCGTTTTGAATGTGGGTACGACCATTTGATGGGGATTTGATGGGAGAGGAGCGACCAGATGAACTTGAAGACGATTCCCGTGGAGCTGATTCTCGATGCGCAGGCCCTTCTCGGCGAGGGGCCGTCATGGCATGCCCCGAGCGGGACGCTCTACTGGGTGGACATTGAGGGGCGCGCGGTGCACCTCTTCGATCCACAGCAAGGAACGGACCGGGCGATCCAGGTCGGGCAGATGGTGGGGTGTGTCGTCCCGCGTGCCTCTGGTGGCTTGGTCATCACGCTCGAAACGGGCTTCTACGCGCTTGACCCGGCGACGGGGCGTCTCGAACCAATGGTCGATCCTGAGCCGGATCGCCCGGAGAACCGCTTCAACGATGGAAAGTGTGATGCGGCAGGTCGGCTCTGGGCGGGCACGACCCGGATTGCCCACGATCGCCCCGAGGGAACGCTCTACTGTCTCGACACGGCAGGAGTCTGCCATCCGCGGCGCAGCGAAGTTCTCATCTCGAACGGTCTCGCCTGGAGCCTCGACCAGCAGACGATGTACTTCATCGACTCCCCCACCCAGCGGGTCGTCGCTTTTCCCTTCGACCTCGAGACTGGCTCCCTTGGGGAGCCAAAGACCGTCATCGAGATCCCTCCCTCGATGGGGGGGCCCGACGGGATGACGATCGACGCGGAGGGCATGCTCTGGATCGCCCTCTGGGATGGCTGGCGGGTCACGCGATGGGATCCGCGATCGGGGCAGCTCCTCGCCGAGATCCCCATGCCGGTCGCGCGCCCCACCTCCTGTGTCTTTGGTGGACCCACCCTCGAAGACCTCTACATCACCACGGCACGTACCCGGATGCCCGCTGCCGAGTTGGCCCGACAGCCCCACGCCGGCGGACTCTTCCACTGCCGCCCAGGTGTCCGGGGAACGGTGACGAATGCCTATGGTGGCTGATCGATCAGCGCGGGGGCAGGTGATGCCGGCTGCCGATGAGGGTCCCATAGCTCCGGTATGTCCCGGCTTCCGCCTCTCCGACGAAGCGTTCGAGGGGAATCGCCAGCTGGGTGCTGAAGTATCCACTGACAGATTGATCGAGCGGCCCTCCCCACGAGCCGTGGAAGTAGCTCCGGATCAGCACACTCCGACCATCCCGGGGCAGCGCCGCGACATTCTGAACAAATTGACGGAAGGGGGCCTCCACCGTCCCGCCGCGACGACTCCGCATGAGATAGTACTCGACGTTCGAGGTGTAGAGAGCGGAGACAACCTGCCCCTCCTCTCGTAGATACCGGGCGATGGCCTGGAGGCTGTGCGGTCCGGCCAAGTCTCCGACGACCGGGATGATCCGGTTCCGCTCCTGCAGGGACTTGACGACCTGGAACAAGGCCTCCTCGGCCAAGTAGTTGCCTTTTCGTTTGGTCAAGTCCGTTTCGAGGAGCAGGTCCTCGAAGGTTGGATAGTAGGAGCGGGGGGCCCGTTGGTGGCTGGTGAAGCGCAGCTCGAGTCCCCCCTCGAAAAACGCCTCATGAATCCGCCGGATGGTTGCCAGATCGGCCTCCGAGAGTTCGATTCCACTGGCCAGAATGGGAGGGGTGATGGCCCGGGTGGCCGCCTCGAACGCCTTGGCGGAGGCAGGTGTCCGCCGGAGGTACTGGATCAGATCTTCGATGGGCCGCTCATTCCAGGAGGGCAGCCCGTCCGGAATGGGCTTGCCGAAGAGAAGGCAGAGATAGGCCAGCCGGTTGGGCGCCGCCGCGAAGAGCCCCTTGAAGAGGAGATGTTGGAGCAGGTTGTCGCGCCGGACATCGATCATCAGCGCAATCTTGGGGCGGATCTGCGCGATGTAAGAGAACCCCTGGTCTGGGCCCACCCCAAGGAACGCGCCTCCCGTCAGCTTTCGCTCCCGCAGTGGTCCGAGGACGTGCAGGTAGGAGGCCTCGTTCGAGATCAGGTTGTCGGTGTCGAAGTAGCCTCCTGGTTCCGAGAGAGAGCGGCTGAGCTGCCCAAACTCCCGCGGAGAGAGGGCCGCGGGGGATGACTCGCGCCCTGTCTGCGCGTGCGTGAGAAGGGGGGCGAGGACGAGCAGGACTGGCAGGATGAACGGTGCTGCCTTCCCACCAGAATGGATTTGTTTCATCGCGGGTGGTTCCTTTCCTTGGGGCTCTCGGCCTTGCACAGTGAACTCGGCGGCGCAAGAGGGGAGGTCCAAGCTTCTCAAGACCGATTCTGATCAGGTATAGTCGTAATGGGTCGGACCGTGCTGTCTCGTCTCCCTGTCCGTCCACCTGTCGACTTCCCGACGATGTTGGCGGGGAGCGGACGCCTAGACCATACCACAGTTCGCGAAGGGAAGAGGCAGAATGCCTCGACCCTCCGAGTGGACCATCAATCGAACTCTGCCCATCCGCAGGAGCGTGCCAAGTTGAGCCAAGAAGTCCAGCCAGTCCAGACCCCCGCGTCGTCTCCACGAACCTTGTCGATCGATATCGGCGGAACACGACTCAAGGCGGCGATTCTCGATGAGCAGGGGGAGATGCTCACCGAGCGTGTCCGTGCCCGGACACCGGTGCCCTGCCCACCAGCCGTTCTCTTGGAGGTGGTGGGGGAGTTGGCCGCCAAGTTGCCCCCCTTCGATCGCATCTCTGTCGGGTTTCCCGGCGTGGTGCGTCACGGTCGAATTCTGACTGCTGTCAACCTCGGGCCGCAGGAGTGGACTGGATTTGCCCTGCAGGAGGCGTTGGAGAAGCAATTTGGCAGGCCTGTCCGGGTCATTAACGACGCAGATATGCAGGGATTGGCCGCCATCCGGGGCCTTGGGATCGAGATGGTCATCACCCTTGGGACGGGAGTGGGGTGCGGACTCTTCTCGGATGGCCAGTTGGCTCCCCACCTCGAGCTGGGCCACCTTCCCTTCCGGAAGGGAGAGACCTTCGAGGAACAGCTGGGCAATCGAGCTTTTGTCGATGAGGGCAAGCGGCGATGGAACCGGCGCCTGGAGAAGGCGATCGTCTGGTGGCGAATTCTGACCAGCTTCGACCGTCTCTACCTCGGCGGAGGAAACGCCCAGGAGATCACCTTTGAGTTGCCGACCGATGTCGAGGTCGTTCCCAATGAGCGCGGCCTCAAGGGGGGGAGCCGGCTGTGGCGGTAAGCCGGTCGAGCGACTGCCCGCCGTCAAGCCCGGCGGAGTGGGG
>JBMUAP010000292.1:0-4644 GCA_049454155.1 Blastocatellia bacterium | reverse complement strand
CCGCCAATGGGCGCACCGCCAAGTCGGTTGCCGCCGAGTATCGCGTCCCCTTCGCCACCACCGATTACCGGGCCCTCCTCGCCGATGAAGAGATTCGGGCGGTGATCATCACGACTCGCCACGACACGCACGCCGCAATCACCGCCGAGGCCCTTCGCGCGGGCAAGGCGGTCTTTGTCGAGAAGCCGCTGGCAATTCGGGAAGAGGAGCTGCAAGACCTCGAGGAAGTGATGGAGGAGACGGGGGGGCGCGTGATGGTCGGATTCAATCGACGCTTCTCGCCCTTCTCGATCGAGCTGCGCCAATTCTTCAACGAGAGGGGACCACTGGTGATCACCTATCGGGTCAATGCCGGCCCGCTCCCCCCGGAGAGCTGGATTCACGGAGAGGAGGGGGGCGGTCGGATTCTCGGTGAGGTCTGCCACTTCGTCGACTTTCTGCAGTTCCTCACCGCGGCTGAGCCAATCGAAATCTACGCGATCCCCGCGACCGCCCCGACGCGAGCAAGGAGTGGGTCGAGCCCGGAGACGGTCGTCGTCCTGACCCGCTGGAGTGATGGTTCGACCGGGACGATCGAGTATCTCGCCACCGGAGATCGTGGGCTCGCCAAGGAGCGGATCGAAGTCCACGGAGGGGGACGGAGCGCCATCCTCGACGACTTTCGTGGGCTGGAGTGCTGGGCCGATGGGAGGCGCCGACGCCATCGCTCCTTCCAGCAGCGGAAGGGGTTCGACGAAGAGATCACCGCCTTCCTGACGGCGCTCCGCAGAGGGGAATCGTTTCCGGTTTCGTGGGCGAGTCTGGTCGAGACGACCCGGGCGACCCTGGCGATCGAGGAGTCGATCCGGGTGGGCCACCCGATTCGCCCTCCCCAGGGGCGCGCGTGAAGAGCCCATTCACTCCTGCAGATCCGCTGGGAATGGTGCGGCTGATCTGGCGAACGGTGGCCCCCTTGCGGTGGGAGCAGCTCGTCTATCGGCCGTGGCGGGTGGCGCAGAAGCGGCTCTACCGGCACGTGCCCGTTCTCGCGGAGCGGTGGCGACGGGTTACCGAACCGGGCCCTCCCGTGGATCGCGCCGGACTGGAAGCGATCCAGGGGTTGTTGCGAGAGGAAGGAGCCGCCCACCTTCTCCCAGCACCAGATGCCACCCTCATCGAGGAGTGGGAGGCTTTTCGGGCAGGGCGCTTCACCTTGCTGGGGCGGTCACGAACACTGCCAGCCCCGGACTGGAACGCGCGCTACGAGAGCCACCTCTGGAACTACCAACTGCACTACTTTGGCTGGACGCTCGACTGCGTGCGGCAACGGGTCGAGAGGGGCATCCAAGAGCCCCTTGAGCGATGCCAGAGGCTGATCGAGCAATGGATGGACGAGGCGTGCCCCGGCCGGAGCGACGGGTGGGACGCCTATCCGCTCTCGCTGCGGGTCGTCCATTGGATCTACGGGTATTGCCTGCTGGCGACTATCGAGTCGACGACGGACCGGCCCCTGCCTGCCTCCTTCCTGGAGCGGTGGCGGGGATCGATGCATCGGCAACTGGCCTTCCTCTCGGGCCACCTCGAGTACCACCTGCTGGCCAACCATCTCTTCAAGAATGCCAAGGCACTAGTCATCGGAGGGGTCTTCTTTGGCGAGCGGCGCTGGCTGGCAAAAGGCCTTCGGCTGCTCTGGCGCGAAGTGGAGGAGCAGGTCCTGCCCGATGGCGGTCACTTCGAGCGTGCGCCGATGTACCATGCCCAGACCCTCGGGGATCTGCTCGAATGTGTGGCCCTGTTGCGGCGGATCGGTGAGCCAATCCCATCCGAGGTCGCGACGCGACTCTCCGCCATGGTCGACTTTCTCGACGCAGTGCAAGAACAGACGGGAGACCGGCTCGCCGCCTTCAACGATACGGCGGCCACACGGGAGACTCGCCCGGGCCCCCTCCTCGAGACAGCACGGCGAATGGGTCTCCCGGTCCCCGCTCCCTGCCCTGCCAGCCAAGGGAGGTCGCGGCAGTTTCCCGAAACGGGATACCACATCTGGATCCGCTCCGACGCAAGTGGGCAGATGACCGAAAAGATCATCGTCGACACGGGTCCTCCCTCGGTCTCCTACAACACGGCCCATGCGCACTGTGACCTCCTCAGCTTCGAGCTGCACCTCGACGGCCATCTTTGGATCGCCGACACGGGTGTACACGGCTACGGCGGAGACCCATTTCGCGCCTATTGCCGCTCAACGCGGGCCCACAACACCCTCACCATCGATGGAGAGGAGCAGTCGGAGATCTGGGGGACCTTCCGGATGGGACGGCGGGCTGAGCCGCTCGACGCGACCTCGCAAGGGGCGGCGGACGAGTGGACGTGTCTGGCCGCCTATCGTCCTGGGCTCCATCCCCACCTCCGCCACGAGCGTCGGTTTCGACGCGCCCCGGACGGGAGCTGGACGATCGAAGACCGCATTCTGCCTCCCTCCGCGAAACGACGAGGCTCACCACCGGGCTGGCAAGTCGAGAGTTTTCTCCACCTGACGCCCGAAATTTCTGTGGAACGGGACGGAGCGGGGCCCGGTGTACGCCTCTCACGAGGCACCGTCCACTACCGACTCCTCCCCTTCGGAGAGAGCCTGCCCGAAATGGAGATTCACCGGGCGGTCGAGGGAGCCGCGGAGGGGTGGCTCTTTCCGGCGTTTGGGGTGGCCGTTCCCGGGACAATGCTGACGTATCACTGGACCATCAGCGAAAACCAGCCCTTTGGATTCCGGCTGCTTCCTCAAGCACCTTGACGAATCCGGGCTCTTCGCCGGATCCTTGCGTCATGCGGATCACCTTTCTTTGTCAGTATTTTCCGCCGGAGATGGGCGCGCCCGCGGCGCGGACGTGGGAGCATACCCGGGAGTGGGTTGCCCAGGGGCACGCCGTGACAGTCGTCACCGGATTTCCCAACCACCCGACGGGGATCCTGCGCCCCGAGTATCGCGGACAGATCCTCGCGCGCGAATCGCCCGCCGGTGTCGACCTGCTGCGCACCTGGGTCTACTGCGCGCCGAACAAGGGATTCTTTCGGCGGAGTCTCAATTTTCTCTCCTTCTTCGGCTCGTCGCTGCTCTTTGGAGGATTGTTGACGAAGCGACCCGACGTGGTCATCGGGACGTCACCGCAGTTCTTCTGTGCCGTCGCCGCCTACCTGCTGAGCTGTTGGAAGCGGGTGCCTTTCGTCTTCGAGGTCCGCGACATCTGGCCGCAATCGGCGATCGAGCTGGGAGCGATCCGGAATCGTCTGCTGATCCGCACCCTCGAAGCGATGGAGACGCAGCTCTACCGGCGTGCTGCCCTGATCGTCATTGTCGCCGAATCGACACGCGCCTACCTGCAGGCAAAGGGGATCCCTCCCGAGAAGATTGCCCTGATTCCCAACGGGATCGATCAGCGATTTTTAACGGCAGCGACGCGACAGCCGGAGCAGATCCGGGCCGAGTATGGATGGGAGCAGAAGTTCCTGGTGGGCTACATCGGCACGCATGGGATGTCGCACGCCCTCGAGACCGTCCTCACTGCCGCCGAGCGGCTGCAACACGATTCCACCTTCCATTTTCTCTTTGTCGGGGAGGGAGCGGAGAAGGAGCGGTTGATGGGCCTCGCTGAGGAGCGCCAATTGACCAACGTCACCTTTCTGCCCGAGCAGCCTCGCGAAGAGCTGGCCGCCTTCTACAGAGCCTGCGACATGGGCCTGGTTCCGCTGCGGCGCCTTCCCATCTTCCAAAAAGTCCTCCCTTCAAAGCTCTTCGAGTGGATGGGCGTCGGACGCCCAATCGTTTGCAGTGTCGAAGGAGAAGCGGCACAATTGGTGGTGACTTCGGGTGGGGGGCAATGCGTTGAGCCGGAATCGGCCGATGCCCTGGTCGATGCCCTTCAGCGGCTACAACAAGACCCAACCCAACGAGCGGAGATGGGGAGAGCGGGGGAGGCCTTCGTCACCACCCGTTACACGCGGGCTCACCTCGCCAGGGACTACCTCCGAGTGGTATGCGAACGTATCTCATCCTCTTCACCTGCTCGATCCTGACGGCCTTTCTGTTGACTCCGCTGGTGCGGCGGCGAGCAATTGCCTGGGGGGCCATGGCCATCCCGGACCAGGGGCGCCACATCCACGCACGGCCGACACCACGGCTCGGTGGCATCGCCATCTACCTCGCCTTCCTGACTGGGCTCGCCTTGGTTCCGCTCTCCGGCAACCTGGTGGCGGAGATCTTCAGTGCCAACCTGTCGCGCATCTTGGCGCTGCTGATCCCGGCGACGGGAATGATGCTCTTCGGTGTCTATGACGACTTTCGGAGCGCGTCCGCCCCGCTCAAACTGGCCGTTCAAACGGTCGCCGCGACCGCGCTCTTCGTCAGCGGCTTGCGGATCGAGGCGATCTCCTCCCCATTCGGGGGGCATTGGGACCTGCCGATCTGGTTGAGCTTTCTGGCGACCGCCTTCTGGGTAGCCCTCGTCACCAACGCCTTCAACCTGATCGACGGGATCGACGGGCTGGCGGCAGGTGCTTCGATCTTTGCCTTCCTCTCGATACTGATCTTCTCGATCGCCCAGGGCCATCCGGAGATCAGCCTGCTGTCGGTCATCCTCATCGGCGCGATCATGGGATTCTTGCGCTACAACT
>JBMUAP010000291.1:0-4670 GCA_049454155.1 Blastocatellia bacterium | reverse complement strand
GCTGATCCTGGAACGTGTCTTTTCAGGGGAGGAACAGGATTATCAAACCTGGCAGAACGCCTCACCAGATGCCGGTCGATTGCTCTGGGAGGCAAAAACCGAGCGGATCAAACTCAGTGATTTCGCTGAGGAGTTTTTTCGCCGATTGGCAGAGAAGCAGGGACATGCCATGTTGATGAAAAAGGGGGAATTTCATCGGCTGGTTGACTACGTCGATCCTCAAAGCATTCCGGCTGAGGTGGGTGCAAAATTGGATTTGTTGCAAGAGATCTTCAGATGCTCGCTGGAACTGGAAGAGACCCGGGACAGATCCTGACAAGGAAAAGTGCACCAAGCAGCGGTTGTTGGTCAAAGGGAAGGAGAAGACGTGCGTCGATCGGGACAGATCCGGTACCGTATTCTGTCACTGCTGGTAGGGCTGAGCCTGGTGAGCTACTTGCTTCGTTCGAACATCTCGATTGCGGCGAAGTTCATGATGCCGGATTTGGGGCTCGACGAGGTCGAGATGGGGCGGGTCTTCAGCGCGTTCATGCTCGGCTATGCGATCTTTCAGATCCCGGCGGGAGCCTGGGGCGATCGGCGGGGGCCACGACGGGTCTTGGCGATGGCGGCCTTGTGCTGGGGGATCACGACATTCGTCACCGGGCTGGTGCCAGCGCTCGCGGCACTGAGCGTACTGGTGGTCGTGCGGTTCCTGCTGGGCGCAGCAGAGGCAGCGACGTACCCGGTAGCGGCGCGGGCGGTGGCCGACTGGTTTCCGGTTGGAGAACGAACCTTCGCCAACGTCGTCGTCGTTGCTGGGTCGACCTTTGGGATGATCTTCAATGGGCCGCTGATCTCGACGCTCATGGTGGCGCAGGGTTGGCGGACCGCCTTTCTGCTGACCAGCCTGACCGGGCTCGTGATCGCCGTACTCTGGTGGCGGTTCGCGACCGATCAACCGGCGAGGCATCCGTCCATCACCGATACGGAGCTGGCCCTCATCGTCGCCGATCGACCATCGGCAATCACGCCCCTCTCCTGGCGAAAGCTGCTGGCGGATCGCAACCTTGGACTCATCTCGATCAGCTACTTTCTCGACAGTTATGTCCTCTTCATCTTCATCTTCTGGTTCTACCTCTACCTGACCGATGAGCGCGGGTTCAGCGTGCTCAGAGGAGGCTACTACAACAGCCTGCCATTCGTTGCGGCGGTGGTTCTCATGCCGCTGACCGGCTGGCTCTGCGACCGGCTTGGCCGGCAGACCGGGCGGAGTCTGGCGCGACGGGCCTTTGCCCTCGGGCTGCTGACACTGGCTGCGGTGGCGCTCTTTCTCGGCGCGCGGGCCGCTGAGCCAGTGACAGCGATCCTCTGCCTCTCGCTCGCCGTCGGACTGCTCATGAGTTCTGAGGGCCCATTCTGGGCGACCGTCTCCGAATCGGCTTGGCCACACACTGGGGCGGCGGGTGGTGTCATGAACACGGCAGGGAACCTTGCCGGCGTCGTCTCGACCGCGCTGACGCCGCTCATGGTCAAATGGATCGGCTGGACTGGGACCTTCCTCGCAAGCGCCGCGATGCTGCTCACCGCCGGACTGCTCTGGTTCCTGATCCGCACGGAACGCAGTTCGTCAGCCAACCCTGGCCTCGAATGAGGTCTGGATCCAGACTGGTCTGCGCGAACGGACAGGTGGCAGCGAGGAGAGTCCCGGGAACTCCCTCGACGGGGTGGCCGTTACGTGCACCGGTGGGAAAGATCCCCCGACACAGTAGCAATTTTCAGATGGAGAATGCTGGCGCCCGTCCGGCCGCTGACACACTGCCCGGCACCGAGTCGATCCTTTTCGATTGGACGTCTCATGGCATCCTTGACCTGATGATGACGGGCGTCGCCTCGTCCAGACGTCTTTCTTTTTATTGGATGGAGCTGACAGGGTGTCAGCCGGAAACGCGGAGAAGGAGGGTCGAGATGCGATTGTTGCCCCTGGCACTGGCGATCTTGCTGCTGCCAGTCTCTGCTGGCAAGGTCCTGGCGGCAGAACCGACCGTCGAGGTGCGGGGAGCCTGGATCGATCGCAGCTCCCTCGTCTCCCGCGAGGAGATCCGCACGACCCTGCGCCAACTGGCCGCCGCCCACTTCAACTTGGCGCTGGTCAACGTCTGGTCACGTGGCTATCCGCTCTGGAAGAGTCAGGTCTTCGAGGAGGAGACGGGAATCGCGACTGATCCTGGGTTTGGCGGCCGCGACGTCCTCGCCGAAGTGGTTGAGGAGGCAAGGATTGTCGGGATCGCTGTCATGCCCTGGTTTGAGTACGGCTTCATCGGCGGCTACAGCGGCTACCAGCCAGGACCGGGGGGCAGAGGCCCGATCTTCGAGCGCCATCCGGAGTGGCTGGCGATGACGCGCTCACAGGCGACCGGATTTCCAGCTCCCGGTGGATTCTTCTACTGGATGGCGCACACCCGCCCTGATGTCCAGGAGTTTCTGTTGCGGATGATCTCCGAGGTCTGCCGCAACTATCCCGTGGTTGGCATCCAGTTCGACCGGGCGCGCTACCCCCAGCTCGACTGTGGCTACGACAGTTACACCCTCCAACTCTATGCGGGAGAGAATCCGGGCGCTGCCCCTCCCAGCGACCCAGCCGCCTCCTTCTGGGTCCGCTGGCGCGCCAACAAGCTCAACGATTTTGTCGCGACGATCCGCCAGCGCGTCCGCTCTGTCGGACGACACCTGCTCGTCTCCAATGCCCCGATCGTCTTTCCCTTCTCGTATGTCAATTTCGCTCAGGAGTACCCGGCCTGGATGGCCCGCGGTGCGCTCGATTTCACCGTTCCCCAGATCTATCGCCGGGACGCGGCCACTTTCGAAGCGGAACTGCAGCGGCAGATGAGCAGTGCTGGCCGGACGGAGCGTCTCGTCGCCGGGATCGACAGCACCAACCCGAGCGTCGACGATCTGATCAAGATGGTCGAGACGACCCGCGCGTACGGCCTGCCCGGGGCCGTCCTCTGGTACTACCGGGCACTTCTCGACAAGGGAGCGCTCGCTAAGCTGCGGCAGACGGTCTTCACTGCACCGGCGAGGCTGCCGTGGGCAATCGGCGCGCCAACTCCCGTCCCTTCCCGCTCCGGCCCTGGCGCTCGACGCGTCGGCGACAAGCCCTGATGCGCTTCGTCCTCTCCCAGTTGGGAATGCAGCGCTGTCCGTCGATTGCCTCGATGCTCAATCCATGGCGTATCCGCTTCGGACAGCCTTCTCCATCTCAGCCAGCTCGTCCTCGGTCAAGAAGCTGAAGTGCGATTCTCTCTTTCGCATTGAGAGACGGCCATTGTTCTGTAGACAAAGCTGGATAAAGAGATCGACGAGCCGGTCTGGCATGTCGACGATCTGCTGAAGGGCTGGCTTGGTCCTCTCGTAGTAGACCAGAAAGTTGAGCTCCCCCATCAGTTCGTGCTCGATGGTATGTAAGACAAAATCGTACAAGGCCTCCGCTTGCGCGGTCAGGTCGATGTACTTGTAGAGGGGGCCAGTCTCATTCAGCACGGTCATCTGGCCAAGATCGTCGAGCGCGTACTCGACCAACCGCAGCAACGGGTCCGAGAACGCCTCGAGCGAACGGTTGTAGAGCGCTGGTTGATTGAGCATGGCGGCGGAGACGGGGAACATGAGTCCTGCGGGGACCGCACCGCGCAGAGACAGGATATTGTGAATGAGGAACCGGTGAATCCGGCCGTTGCCATCCTCAAAGGGATGGAGAAAGACAAACCCGTAGGAGATGGCCGCGGCGTGGAGAACGGCGGGGACGGCCCCTTCCTTCATCACCCGATGGGCTGCCATCAGTCCTGACATCAGTTCCGGGAGGTCGTCAGGCTTGGGGCAGACATAGTGGATGATCTGTCTCTGACCGGCGATTGTCTGACCGACATAGTTCTGGTTGGTTCGGTAGTCTGCGTCTTGGAATCGGGGGTCGACAATGCGGTTCTGCAGATCGATCAGGAGGGACTTCTCACAAAAGTCCTTCTGCTCGGCCATCTTCAGCAAGCCGATGAAGTTCCCTCTACGGGAGGCGCTCGGCTTGATGTGTTCGATCTCGCAGGAGGACCGGGTCTCTTTGTCGTACAGGTAGTGAAGGGCCCGCCCGAGAAGCTCCGGTGAGAAGGTGGTGACGATCTCTTCGCACCGCTTGTGCAGATCGATCTCTTCCAAGCTGGCAAGTTTCGAGGTACGCCGGATCATCGGGCAGAACTCTTTTCCCCCAAGCAGATTGTCGATGACTCTTTGACGAGAATGGCGACGACCGGGGAGCGCAGTATAGTAATGGTCCGGCTCGAGCAGCTTAAGGTAGTTGCCCTGACTCAGATCCGGCAACGGAAGTTCGCGACCCGTCAGAAGTTCGTACAGAAACCAGATCTTTCGGGTGTACTTCCCGGTCGGCTTGGAGCGGATCCAGGTCGCAATCTGCTCTGCTGGAACCACCTCGAAAAGGGACTGGAGAATGCCAAGATGGAGTCCATCGTACTTGAGAGCGAACTCCAGATGATCGCCCGTCGTCTCTCCTGGCCAATAGGATTGGGGATAGACGGTCTTGACTTGGCCATCCTCGGTAGTTGAACGCAGGGGCCCTGTCGGGCTGACTGAGGAGGTGTGCCAATTTGGCAAAACGTGCAAGTCGTACCGATCCACCAAAAACC
>JBMUAP010000290.1:0-4687 GCA_049454155.1 Blastocatellia bacterium | reverse complement strand
TCCAATTTTGCCTTCGATTTCGATCCTTCCGATGGGATCGATTTCAACAAGATCGATTTCAACGCCACCGCGATCCACGAGATTGGCCACTTGCTGGGCTTCAGTTCCTTTGTCGGGGAGCCGGAGCGATTGGCGGAACGCTCCCCTTTGACCAGCGTGGCCGTCAACGTGTGGGACTTCTTTCGGTTCCGGCCTGGGGTCACGTTGGCGGGGTTTTCCTCGGCCTCGCGGGTCCTGCTGGCAGGAGGCGATCAACTCCATTTTGCGGGCTTGGGAGAAGCGGCGCTCTCGACGTCCCGGTTGGATGGGCAATCGGGGGATGGTCGGCAAGCTCCACACTGGAAGGATGATGCGTCGACCGGGCAGTTCATTGGAATCATGGATCCCACCGCCTCCTTTGGGCTGCGGGAGGAAGCCTCGGCGAAGGATCTGCTGACGCTTGGCCATTTTGGTTATCAGGTCAGCTCGTCAGCGACAGTGGCGGAGCGATTGGTGGTCGACCGAAACCAGGCAGGGAACAGTTATTTTGCGTTGGGGCCGATGATGGTCAACCGCCTGAGCCCGACGCGCTATCCAGCGACGGTGCGGAGCGTCCTCGTCGGATTGGCGCTGGCGACGGGACAGCCATCTCCCGCCGGAGCGCCTATCCGCATTGTTCTCTTTCGAGGGGGGGCCAGTACTGGGTTACCCCCCTCCAATCCGACACTTCTCTTCGACCAGACCTTTACCATTCCGCAGATCCCTCCGCCTACCAGCAGCAGCCAGCGAATGCTGGAGTTCACTTTTGAAGGGCCGACCATCGAGTCTGGAGATCTTTTCGTCGGGGTGCAGGCGACCGGAACGGTGTTGGGATTGGGCATCGATACTTCCTTGCCCGATCCACAGCGTTCATTCATCAGCGAAGATAATGGAGTCACATTTCGACCCATGAAGTCGGTGACGGGGGGGAGTGGGTCGGCCAACCTGTTTCTGCGAGCGGTGGTCAACAGCCCGTTCCGCAACCAGCCCGTCCCAGCGATCACACAGGTCAGCCCGGACGTCCTGCCCGTGGGAGGAGGGGGGCTGACCCTTTCCGTTTTGGGCCAGAATTTTCAGCCGGGTTCAGTCGTAAAGTGGAATGGGAGTGACCGGCCGACGACCTATTTATCGAGTTCATTACTCGAGATTGCCATTGGGAGTGGGGATCTGGCTGCGAGTGGAACGGCGAGGGTCTCGGTCAATACCCCATCTCCTGGGGGAGGGATCTCCCCGGAGGTCTCTGTGACCATTGGCGGCGGCAGCCCCCTCCCAACGGTCACGCGGCTGGATCCGCCGGCGGCGATGCGCAACGACCCGGGGGTGACGGTCAATGTGTTTGGCAGCAACTTGACTCCCACCTCGGTCGTGAGAGTCAACGGAAATGACCGACCGACCGTCTATGTCAGCAGTCGCCAACTGACGACGACCCTCTCGACGGGCGATCTGATGCTCGCGTCCCCTTTGAATGTGACCGTTTTCAATGGAGGGGCTGGCGGCGGACTTTCCAATACGGTCGGCTTTGTGATTCCTGCTTGCAATTATTCGGTTTCTCAATCGAGCCGGACGTTTCTCTCCGGGGCAGGCGTTGGGTCGGTTATTCTCTCGACCAACAATGACGCTTGTCGGTGGACCACCACCGCCAACGTCCCCTGGGCGAGGATCGTCAATCCGGCAACGGCCGCGGGCAGTGGAAAATATGTCGTGACCTTTGAAGTGACTCCCAACACAACACCCGCCGCACGGACAGGGCGATTGACGCTGGGAGGACAGATTGTCGTCTTGCGGCAAGCCGGGCTGCTTTCGGGAGTCTCGGCCGCGAGCTATGCGGGAGGAGGCACGCCGGATTCGATCATGGCCGCTTTTGGCGAGGATCTCGCGTTCGATCCCCTGGTGGCGGACCGCACGCCGCTTCCGACCAACCTGGGAGGAACCACCGTGGAATTGAGGGATTCCCGCGGCGGGGCACCGCGACTCGCCGAGCTCTTCTTTGTCTCTCCGCAACAAGTCAATTTTCTCTTGCCCTCCGCGTTGGCGGCTGGCGAGGTGGCAGTCTCGATCCGGGTACAATCGACGTTGGTCGCTTCCGGGGTGATCAATGTGACCCGGATTGCCCCGAGCCTCTTCTCGGCGAATGCCGATGGGCAGGGGGTTGCGGCTGCCAATCTGCTGCGATTGCGCGACGGCCAGACACTCTACGAACCCGTCGCAGCGCTCAATCAGACGACCCGCCTCTTTGAACCCATCCCGCTTCAGTTCGGGCCGGTCTCTGACCGGGTCTTCCTGGTGCTCTACGGAACAGGCGTGCGGGGTCGAAACGCGCTCAGCGCAGTTCGGGTGCGCATTGGAGATCTTTTTCTGACCCCAACCTATGCCCAGGAGGCGCCTGGTTTCATTGGGCTGGATCAGATCAACGTCGAACTGCCCCGCACTCTCGTAGGGCGCGGACTGGTCGATGTTCAATTGGAGGTCGAAGGCATTCTCTCCAACCGGATCCAGCTCTCTTTTCAGTAATCGGGGCTCGGGATCCCCAGAACTGTTTGGTGGACTTAGTGGAGGGGGCCACTGTTTTGAAGCGGAATCTTGCGATCCACCACGTCTAACTGGAAAGTCTAACGGGAGGGGATTGCGTGGTGACGAGGTGGGTGGGGTAAGTAGATTGGAGTGGCGTCCCGTACGGGAATCGAACCCGTGTTGCCGCCGTGAAAGGGCGATGTCCTAACCGCTAGACGAACGGGACGCATTTTGTGATCGTGGAAGAGAAGAGATGACCTCTTTGGTTTCTCTTTCCTTCGATCGAACCAAAGAGACATCATACGGATCCGGGGCCTCGACGTCAACTGGCCTGACAACAGAAGAAGGAAAGCCGGTTGAGAGGATGGCCGATTGCAATCTATTGGATCGTGTATCGTTCTACCTGCGGTTGGGATGAAGAAGAGAGGCAGGGTCATCTGCAAGTTGTTGGCGGAATCTGGTGGTAAGCAGGGCGGAGGGAGTTTGCGGAAGAACCGTGGGAAGATGTGGGCAGGGATCTGGAAGGGGGCACTCTTTCTCGGGTGCGGATGGGGAACGGTGACGATGGCGCAGGATCGGCTGGTCATCTTTCCACTCGAGAATCGATCCCGTCACGCCGATGCCCACTGGATTCGCGACACCCTCGCCGAACTGGTGCTGGAGGTAACGCAGAGAACAGAGGTGGGGAGGAGATTGGAGACAGTCTCCCGACAAGAACGGGATCGCGCTTTGGGGCGTCTTGGTCTGACGGCGGAGGATCTGCTGACGCGGGGCACGATGATCCGCCTCGCCGACGAGCTTGGCGCCAATCTGGCGCTGATCGGCGAGTATGATCTGGATCGCCCAGATCCTCTGGATGGCCTGGATGGCCTGGATGGCCTGGATGGCATGGCTGGTGACCGTGCGGAGGGGGAGCCGACGGTTCATTTGACGACGAGGCTGATCGAGACCAGAGAAGGGCGGCTGGTTGCCAACCGGGTCTTCCAGGTGAGTGGTCCGCTGAGTGACCTGCAGCAGATGGAAGGGCGGCTTGCCTGGAATCTCTTGGCACTTCGCAAATGGACAAAAGGCCTTTCAGAAGAGCAGGTGGTGGCGCTTGCCGCAGAGCCTCCGGTCGCGGCTTGGCAGGGTTTGATGAAGGCCTTGCAGACGCCAGACCTCAAGCAGCGGGAAGTCTATCTGCGATCCGCGATGCAGGCCTATGCCAACGCGGGCCGAAAGGGGGTCTATCGACCGGCCGTTTATCAAATGGGATTGCTTGTCGCGCAATTGGGCGACGATGAGGAGGCGGTCCGGCAATTTTCGCTTCTGCAGCCAAGTGACCGAGAATATTTTGAGAGCCGATTCCATCTGGGGACGGCGGCTTATCGAAGGGGCGATTATCAGCGGATGGTCGAGTCGCTGACGGCTCTGATTGCCGCTGGGGCTCGCTCAGAGATCTGGAACAACGTTGGGGTCGGTCTGCTGGCTGGGGGCGAGTTGGTCGCGGGATGGGACGCCATCCAGTTGGCGCTGACCGAGCATCCGGATGATCCGGATCTGCAGTTCAATGCGGGCTATGCGCTCTGGCGGTTGGCCCGTTACGAGGAAGCCCTGCCGTACCTCCAGGCAGTGCGGGACGGACGTCCCCGCGACGGGCATGTCCTCTACCTTCTCGCCAAGTGTCTGACTGGACTAGGGCGGGAGGGGGAGGCCGCCTCGATCGACGACCAGGCGCGCCGCCATCTCCCCAGCTACGCCCGCTGGGTCGTTCGTCCCGAATCGATTCCCCCCCTTGGACGGCTGAAACTCACGCTCGATCCCTGGAAGGAAAAGGAAAGGGGAGAGGCTGAACCTGGGCGTGCGATCGCGAAAGCGAGTCCCCCACCGACGGAGATTCCCACTCGCCCAACCAGCCCCCCCGGTTCTGACCGATCTGGCCATTCTCGGAAAGAGCGGATCCGATCTCTCCTCGACAACCGGCAGGAGGCAGAGGCGTTGCGGGAGGTGGAGGACCTTCTGCGAAATGCCCCAGGGGATGCCGAGGCCCACCTTTGGCACGGAGTTCTGCTGGAGCGGCGCGGAGAAGATGCGACCGCTCTCGGGGCCTTTCGCCGCGCGATTGGGCTCGATCCGGGGCTGATCGAGGCCCATCTCGTCCTGGGCCGTTTCTATCTGG
>JBMUAP010000289.1:0-4719 GCA_049454155.1 Blastocatellia bacterium | reverse complement strand
GCCGACCATCTCCCATTCTTTTTCTCGCCCCTCTCCCCTATTCCCTATTCCCTGTCCCCTTCGCGGAGGTAGCGGGCAGCATCGGTCGGGAAGCCAGCCAGTCCGCCGGGCGCGGTTGTCGAGAGTGCGCCGCAGAGGTTCCCGACCTCGAGGCAGGTTTTCAAAGAAAGTCTGCGCCGCCACGCAGCAAGGAAGCCCGCATCGAAGCAGTCTCCCGCTCCCGTCGTATCGACTGGCGTGACGGGAGGAGGCAGGGCGATGACGATCTCTCCATCCGTGCGCACCATCGCTCCCTGGGCCCCCCGCTTGAGCACGACCATTCTTGCACCCGCCTCGGCGAAGCGGGCGAGCATCGCTGCTGGATCGACCTCTCCCGTCATCGCTTCTCCCTCCCGTTCGTTGGGGAGAAAGAGGTCGACGGTCGACAATACCGCGAGGCTCGCCGGATCCCGCAACCACTCCTCGACCCAGCCAACGTCGAGCGAAAGGGTCGTCCCGCAGGCGTGCAATTCCGCCGCCAGCTCGCGCAGCAGCCCCGGATCGATCGGCAATGCGAAGTGGACGTGATCGGCCTCCTGGAGCAGCCTCCGTTCGAGGGCCCCGCTTGCCAGCAGCTTGGGCAGCCAACGATTGGCGCCTGTATAGGTGAAGAATGACCGGTCCTCGCGGGTCGAGACAGCGACGGTCAGCGCCGTGGTCTCTTCATCGATCGCCTGCAGGCCAGTTTGATCAACCCCATGCTCCGCGATCCGGTGGCGCAGCCAATCACCGTCGCTGCCCACCGCCGCGAAGAGCCCGGTGGTGACCCCCAGCCGCCCGAGCCCGCAGGCCGTGATCGCCGCTCCCCCTCCCACTTCCCGCAACAGCGACTGGGCCTGTACCTCCTCCCCCGGTGCAGGCCATCGCACAAAGCCGCTCAAGACCAAGTCGACGAAGACGTCTCCGACCGTCAAGACCTCCCATCGCTTGCGGGGTTCGCGGCTCATTTGGCACGCTCCTCGTGCTCCGGTGCCACCTCAGCGAAGGGCCACTCCCCGCGAACCCGCGCCTGGATCAGGTAGGCACCAATTCCCATGACCATCAACCCTGCGCCCAGGCCAAACATTCGCCACCCATTGGTCCCGAGAATGTAGACCCACACGACGAAGGCGACGAGCGCTCGCAGCGGATAGAGCCACATCCGAAACGGCAGCCGAATGTCCGGGCGATTTCGCCTGATGAGGATCACTGCCGCGACTTGGGCCATATCCCGCGCGACGATCTGAATGACGATGAGGGCGGTGATCAGCGTCGGCAGCTCAAACCAGCAGCAGAGCGCTGCCGTCGCGCCCGTAAAGATCACCGAGAAGGTCGGAAACTGGCGTGTCGGATGCACCCGCGCAAAGGGCCGAAAGAACCGTCCGTCGATCGCCGCCGCATACGGCACCCGCGAGTAACCCAACATCACCGCGAAGACCGAGGCGAAGGTTGTCACCAGGATCAGGGTCGTCATGACGATGGCCGCTTGCTCGCCGTAGAGTCGCTGGATGAAGTCGGCAACGATCGCCTTGTTGGCCATGGTCCCCTCGGTCACCGCCTCACGCCAGGGCACCACTCCGATGATCGTCACCGTCATGACCATGTACATCACGGCGACCGCGCCGATCGAGATCAGTACCGCCCGTGGGATGTTCCGGCCAGGCTCTTTAACCTCTCCACCGAAGAAGCAGACATTGTTGTATCCGCCGTAATCGTAGATCGCATTGAGCGAAGCGATCCCCAACCCGACAAAGAAGACCGTGTTGAGGTTGAAGGCGTTGGCGGGAAAGTCGAAGGCGAGCGCCGGGTTATAGTTGCTCACGCCGGCCACCAGGACCCAGCCAACCGTCAAGAGGACGATCACCCAGAGGATGACCGAGAGCCGCCCAATCGTCCGGATGTCGCGGTAGAGAATCACTGTCACCACCAGGCAAACTCCGGCGGCGAGCAGCTTGCCCTCCCAGGCCTCCATCCCTGGCCAGAGATAGCGTGTGTAGTTGGCGAAGCCGACCGCGCCGGAGGCCAGCGAGAAGGGGGCCGTGCAGACCGTCTGCCAGATGAAGAGGAAGCTCATCAAACGGCCCAGCTTGCGCGGACCGAACGCTTGTTGCAGATAGTGGTAAGATCCTCCCGAGCCGGGCATCGCCGCTCCCAGCTCTGCCCAGACCAGCCCGTCACAGATCGCGATGATCGCACCGATGATCCAGCCGAGCATCGCCTGTGGCCCGCCCATCGCCCCCAGAATGATCGGAATCGTGATGAACGGACCGATCCCGATCATCTCCAACATGTTGGCCGCAGTTGCCTGGAGCAGCCCCATCCCGCGCACGAGGGATGGGGAAGAGGAGGGCGAGGTTGTCGAACTCATGGGTTCCTTGTCTTTCGATTGGAGAGGCTGGGTCCGTCAACGGCCCAGTTCAGAGGGCGGCGGGGGCCGCGACGATCGCCGCCTTGACCCCTTCCAGAATCTGCTCTTCGGAGACGAGCACGAGGTTGGCAGCCGCGCCGAGCGGGACATAGGTGTCGACGGCGCGTACCGAGCGCAGCGGCCGTTGATAGCCCGCCTCCGCCAGCTTGGCAATGATCGCGTCCGCAATCCCGGCGCCGGTTGCGCGACACTCGTCGACGACGACCACGGCTTGACACTCCCACGCGTGCTGGGCAACCGCCTCGTGTGGCAGCGGATTGAGCCAGCGCAGGTCGAGCACTCGCGCCGCGATCCCGCGCTCGCGCAGGCGGCGCGCCGCCCGTAATGACAGCCGATAGCCGTTGGCATAACTGACGATCAGCACGTCCCGCGCCGTCTCGCCGGAGATCCCCACCTCACCAGGCAGTAGCAGCGGCTCTGGATCCGTCGGTGGCGGGTAGTCACAGAGCCACTCGTTGTCCCCTTCGACGTAGAGGTCCTTCTCGTGGTAGAGGGCGATCGGTTCGAGGAAGACGGCGACTCGCCCGCAGGTCCGTGCTGTCGCCAGCAGCCCCCGCAGCATCCGGCCCGCGTCGTCGCCCCGCGACGGGGTTGCCAGCAGTAACCCTGGGATCTCCCGCAGCGCCCCGATCGAGTTATCGTTGTGGAAATGGCCGCCGAAGCCCTTCTGGTAGGCCAGCCCTTGCACCCGGACGACCATCGGGTTGGTGAACTGGCCGGCCGAGAAGAAGGAGAGCGAACAGGCCTCCCCCCGCAACTGATCGATCGCATTGTGCAGATAGGCGAGGTACTGAATCTCCGGGATCGGCAGCAGCCCGGCCATCGCCGCTCCCTGGGCAATGCCGAGGATCGTCGTCTCATCGAGCAGCGTGTCGAAGATTCGTGCCACTCCGAAACGCTTCTGCAGTCCGGCGGTGACGTAGTAGACGCCTCCCTTGCGCCCGACATCCTCCCCGAAGAGCAGGATCTCCGGGTGACCAAGCATCTCATCGGCAAGTGCCGCATTGATGTGGGCAGCCATGGTCCGCTTCGTCGGGGCGGTCGCCGTCTCGGGAAGCCCACCCACTTGGGCGAAACTCTCTTGGCGGATCCCTTCCGGGGCAGGGGCCGAGCGGGCGGCACGGATCGCTGCAGCATCGAAGGGGGCGAGGGGCGCGACGATCTCGCCGACGCTGGTCAGCTTGGGCCGGCGGATCGCCTCGTGCATCGCCTCTGCAATCCGCCCTTCCAACCGCGCCACCATCTCCCGCAACTCCGCCGGAGTGGCCGCCCCGGTCTCGATCAGCCGGCGCGCGTTGCGCAGCAGCGGGTCGGCCGCCTCTGCCGCCTCGATCTCTTCCAGACTCCGGTAGCTCGTTTCGACATCCGTTCCGGCGTGCCCCCACAACCGCGTCGTTCGCAGGTGCAAGAAGACCGGGTGGCGGGTCTGACGGCAGTGGGCGACCGCTTGCTCGACTGCGTTCCAGACCGTCTCGATCTCGCCGTCCGCGGCAATGTAGCAAAGGTGCGGCCGATCCTCGAAGGCGTCGTGGATCCAGCCCCGGGGCGTCTCGACCGAGATCCCAATCCCATTGTCCTCGCAGAGGAAGATCACCGGTGCGGTCCCTCCCCGACGCACGGTGTAGCAGGCTGAATGGATGCCGGAGAGGGCCGTCGCGTGGTTGGCCGAGGCGTCTCCAAAGGAGCAGAGGACAATCGAATCGTCACGGAGGTCGCTCGCCCGCCCAATTCGTTTGGCCATTCGTAGCGCGAATGCCATCCCGGTCGCCTTCGGGAGGTGGGAGGCAATCGTGCTCGTCTGCGGGGGAACCCAGAGACGACGACTCCCCCAGACCTTGTGGCGGCCCCCGGCAATCGGATCGTCCTTCGAGGCAGCAAAGGAGAGCAGCGTGTCGAGAAGCGGGTCGACGCCGGGCGCTTTCCGCGAGCGGGCCATCATCAGCCCTCCCGCCCGGTAGTGCAGAAAGCACGGATCATCGAGCCGCAGCAGCGCACCGACCACGGCGTTGTTCTCGTGCCCGGCACTCGAGATGGTGTAGAAGCCCTCGTTGAGCCGCTTCATCTCTCGTGCCGCGACGTCGAGCAGCCGGCTGCTGACCTGGTCCTCGAAGAGATCCCGGGCCGCCTGTGCGGTCAAACTGGTCGTGGGGGTGAGGGTCGCCGTGTCGGGCAGGCGCGGGCCATAGAGCGTCGCGCGGGCCAGATAGTCCGTCAATCGCTCCTGGACGATCTCCACCCGGGTCTTGGCCGCACTCCCCTTCATCACCCGGACC
>JBMUAP010000288.1:0-4721 GCA_049454155.1 Blastocatellia bacterium | reverse complement strand
TGGCCGCCGCGAGCTGCCGTCTCTCTCCTGGGGGCGCTGGCCGGGCATGCCAACCGGGAGATCGCGGAGGCGGTCACCAGTCTCCTCTTCCGGGAGGGGATCGAGCGCATCAACGATTCGTTTGTACCGAGCGCCGAAGAGGTCTATCGACGGCTCTTCAGCCAAGTGGTCCACTACTGGAGTCGTCGCCCGGAAGGGAGATTTATAGCCAAAGGACTGCCGTTCTTCGCGCTGGCGGACGAGCAGCAGTTGGTGGATCGACACCGTGCGCTGGCCAGCTGTCCGGTTCCCACCGCCACCGAGCGGGCCGCCGTGCGGAAGATCCTTTTTCTGTCGCGGGTCACCGTGGGAGCGGACGTGGCCATCACCAGCGTGCTGATGGACGGCGTCCGGCACGCCCTGCCGGGAGCGGAGCGGGTGCTCCTTGGAGCGGAGCGACTCCGGGAATTGTATGGCGGCGAGGCTGGTCTCCGGATCCGATCGATCGACTACCCGCGTGGGGGGACCTTGCTGGCCAGGCTGCAAAGCTGGCCGGTGACGCTTGCCGCCATCGAGGAAGAGCTGGAGGGGCTCGGCCCAGGGGAAGGCTGGGTGATCGATCCCGACTCGCGACTGACACAGCTCGGCCTGCTCCCTTTGCTCCAAGCAGACCGCGGATACTACCACTTTCCGAGTCGGGCGACCTCGATCGCCGGGGAGCCGGCCGCGGGACTCCCACTTGGTCGACTGGCCGCACGCTGGATCGACCGCCTCCTTGGAGACGCGCTCCAGGAAGGCCAAGAAGAGATCCGGCCCTACCTTGCCCTGCCCAAGCAGGAAGGGGACGTGGGAAGAGCGATCGCCGAGTGGATACGCGGAGGGATCGAAGGGGCCGGGGCGAAGCTGACGACCATCAGCTTCGGGGTGGGAGGAAACGCGACGAAGCGGCTCACGCCGGAACATGAGACAGCGATCCTCCATCACCTCACCCGGCAGGGCCGCGTCATCCTCGACAGTGGCGGATCGGCCGAGGAGCGTGCCGCCGTCGAAGAGATCCTCTCGCCTCTGCAGACCTTCGGCGTGACGATCGCGGAGGCCCGCGAGGGAGAACCGATCGCCAACCGGTTCCGCGACACTCCACGACCGACGATCCTGCGCTGGGAGGGCGGGATTGGCTCTCTCGCCGGACTCATCGCCGCTAGTGACCGGTACCTAGGCTATGACTCTTCCGGACAGCACCTCGCCGCCGCCCTCGGAGTGCCTGGACTGACCCTCTTCCTCACCGACAATCCGCCCGCCTTTGCCGAGCGGTGGCGCCCAAGCGGCAAGGGAGAGGTGCGAGTCCTCCGCCCAGACGCCACCCTCCCCATCCCGGACCTGCTGCGACTTCTCGTGTGGTAGCTCCCAAAAGAGAAGGGAGCAACCAAGGAAGGGTGGTATTCCCTCAACGGTTGCTCCCGGATTGTCCTTCCCCAACCTTGGCGCAGGGGGTCAATTGGCAGGTCGGAAAGAGATCTTGATGCCAACTCGGGAGATCTGCGCTACCTCCTTGGTCGTCGTCGTCAAGGTCAAGTCGACGTCGGTCCGCCCGGCAAGTCCTGGTGCCAACTTGACATCGAGCTGATCCCGTCCGTTGTTCCCGGGTTGCGGACCAAAGGTCTCAGCCAACAAATCGGTCTCGCCGATCTTGACGTTGATCTTCTCAGCAAAGCGCCACCCTGTGCCAAAGACTCGCAGGAGGTTGGGGCGTTCTGTCGTTCCCACCGCGCAGGGGGGGTCGCTGAAGGTGACCGTCCCATCGGCCGCGACCGTGCCGCAGCGGGCCGACGCATTGCCCAGACCATCATTATTTGTCGAGAAGACCCCTGGGAAGGCATCGAGGATCTTGACACGCCCCCGGGCCACCTTGGCCCCGCTGAAGACGGCCACCTCGACCAAGTCCGCCAGCTGCAACGGTTCTGGAACCACAATCCGGATCTGGCTCGGCTTGACCTCCTCGATCCGAGCCGGCTGTCCACCGACCGTCACCCGAACTCCCGCCAACTCGAACGGAAGGTCCGGCCCGGTCGCGACCGCGGAGCTGGTCGTCAGTTCCGTTCCTTGTACAATCGCCAAGGACCCACGGGCAACCAACCCCGTATCGAAACTCGCCGCGTTGATCACCGTTACCGCCGGGTCAGATGGCAGGAAGGAGACGGTCGGCTTGTTGCTGTCGACCGCGGTCGCGTCGGTCGTGGTGATGGTGATCTCGACATTCTGCTTCTCGGCGAGATCGTTCGACAACCCAATATTGATCTGGTCAAGACCGGGGAACTGGCGCTGCGGACCACTGTACGTCGGGAAGAAGGTCGCGTCTCCGACTTTGACCTGGACGGAGAGCGAATTGCGGATGCCGGTGGCATAGAGCACAAGGGTGTGAAACTGCGACTCGTTCCCCACATCGCACGGAGGGGCCGTCAGTGGAAAGGTGAGACCATCGGGCGAGAGCTTGCCACACTGGGCCGCCGCCGCTCCCTTGCCGTCTCCCGAGACGGTAAAGATTCCCGGGGAGGCGTCGACCACCTGCACCTTCCCATTGAAGAGCACCCCATTGTTGTTGACCGTGTAGCCCAGATCGCTCGCTGGCCGTAAGTTATCCGGTAGTAGCAGATTGATCTGGGTCGGGGAGGCGTAGATCAACCTTGCCGAAAACCCATTGACCGAGACTGTCACCCCACCAAGGTCGAAGGGGAGGTTCGTGCTCGGCGCCTCCGCAATGCCCGACGAAAGCCCTTTGCCAAAGATCGTTACCAGAGAGCCACGGGCAACCTGCTTGTCATCGAAGCTCGCCGAGTTGACCATCTTGACCTCTTCCGTACTCGTCTCCGTCACGGGTCGGAGCAGCGCTTGGAAGATGTCGATGACAATCGCCCCTGTCGTGTAGATCGATCGGGTATCGTAACTGAAGGTGACCAGATCCCCGGTGTTGTTGAGGTACGAACTGGTCTGGTTCTGCCGTTGGTCAACAAACTGCTCAGAGAGTGGCGTGAAGGTCAACTGCCGAAACTTCTGATCGGCAATGGTGTACCGAAAGATCTCGCGGCTCCCATCGGCGTTGTCCGCCTTGACACCGCTCGTCGCCGCTGGTGTCAGGTTGAGGACCGAAGAGAACGAGATATGGGTCCCGCTGGCGTTGATGCTCGGAAAGAAGTTGAAGTCATTCCTGGCAAAATCGACCGTCTCCTGACTGGTGATCTGCTGAAACACCGGAGTCGGGCCGCTCAAATCAGCGAAGTAGAGCTCACGAGTCTTGTCGGCATTATTACAAACAAAGTCACCACACGACTCGAAGACCAGCTTGGTCCCATCGAAATTGAGGGGCTTGGTCGAAGCAGCCAGCAGGTTCTCGGGGCCATTGAAGGGTACGACCGATCGTCCATTGGTTTCGGTCACCTGCTGCACCCGGTTAACCGGGTCCCCAAGCCGATGCGTGAAGAGTTCCCCGTTGAAGTCCTCGTTCTTGTTGGCGGCGGCCCCCGCAAAGTTGAAGCCGGAGAGAAAGACCAGAACCTGCCCATTGCCACTGAGCATCGGATTGGTATTGAATCCACGGACGGTAAAGTTGGCCGTGGCGTCAACATCGCGGGTCGCGGTCACTTGGGAGTACTGCTTTGTTGAAAAATGGTAGGTCAGGACTTCGGCATTCCCATCTGGTGGCGTGTTCTGTGGCCCCTCGTTGAGGGCGGTGAAGGAGGCCGGCCCATCGTTGATCGGGCGAAAGAACCTGCGAGTGGAGAGAAACGCGACCACTTGGCCATCATCGCTGATCGTTGGGGCATAGTTGGTGACGATCTCCTTGACCGCCTCCCCTTCGAAGTCGGCTCCCGTATCGGTGACCCGGCGGATCGTCGGGGTAGTCGAGCCACGCGGCAGATCGGCAACATAGATCTCGTAGTTGCCATCCGCATTGCTGTCAGCCCCCGTCAACGAAGCGTTCGAGATGAAGGCGATCCGGGTCCCGTCGCCACTGATCACCGGGGTCGTGTTGCGGATCTGGAGAAGAACGTTGACATTGTTATCAGGGTCGCGGAGATCGGCGGTGTCCGTGATCTGCACAATCCCGCGGGAATCGACATCATAGACCCAGATCTCGGTGTTGCTATCGAGATTGTTGCCGTTGTAGTCGTTGATCGATTCGAAGACGAGCCGCTTTCCGTCATTGCTCGCGCCGCGGACGTTGGTTCCAATGAGGTTGGTTGGGACAGGCAAGGGGACGAGCACGACCTCCTCGGTCACCGCCTGTTGAACGGACATGCTCGCCTGGGTCACGGGAAGACCGTTGAGGGCATAGGCCATACCGATGAGGACACTCCACAGAAGGGCTCTTTTCACGCGCTCTCACTCCTTACCTTGTCTAAACCTTTATCTAAACATGGCCCAAGCCGGGTCTAATTCTTTCCATCGGGGAGAATCCCCGAATTAAGCTGCTCCCCATCTCGCTGACGGCTCTGCCCGGTCGACGGCGATCACCGATCTTCCGTTTCTCATTGTGGGGTCAAATCTTCAGATCTCCACACAAGGGTGGCCACCACCCAGATGGTGGAGGAGATGATTCCCGATGATTCGACAATCCCACTTGAGAATCCTAACGGATACAAGATCGTTCGTAAGATTGCGGATTATACCGACCCTTCCACAACTTGTCGACTGGGCAGGGATTGGTTCCCCGTCGAAGAGAAGGCAAGAGGACCCAAAATGGCGCA
>JBMUAP010000287.1:0-4749 GCA_049454155.1 Blastocatellia bacterium | reverse complement strand
TGCGAGTGGACCGACAGCGACTGGGCGAAGTGGGTCGACGAGTTGGGACAGGCGATGCACGAGGTGGACCGGACGGCGACGAGAATCTGGTTCTCGTTCTTTCCGGTCAAGCTCTACCGGGCCTTGAGTACGGCGGAGGACCCGGAGGCGGTCGCGAAGAAGTTGATCCTCAAGGGGCAGTATTGGTTGAAAGACCAGATCGATCAGTCGGCAGAGTTCCTCTACGGGTATCGGTACTGGCCGCAGGTCCGGGCGGAGGTGGCAGCAGCGGCGGCGAAATTCACGGAGCGGGAGACGGTTGCGGGAGCGATCCGGTCGGTCGCAGCGACCGTGGCAGCGCAGGTCAAGGTGCCGGAGTCGCTCCTGGTGGGGATCACGGCCGTTGGATTCGGGACGCTCCAGCAGGTGGGCTTGGCGACGTTCGCGCAGCCAGCGCAGCCCGGGACCTATGGGAAAGGCTGGAAGCAGTCTCCGGAGGCGATCGTCGCGCGTCGCCGCGAGGATGACAAGCCGGGGCTCTTCGGATTTCTCAAGTCGGTCGACAAGCAGTTCAGCGTCACCTTCCGTGAGCAGGAGCCGGGCTGTTCGTTCAAGGTGGTCAACACGCAGGACGTGACGATGGCGGCGGCGGCGGACCAGCGGGACTGGCACACCAAGGATGGGCGATGCCGTCCGAAGGAGGGGCCGATCCCGGTCGAGTGTCGGACGGCGGCCTGTGGGACGTGCTGGGTGGGCGTGCTCTCCCCGACCGAAAAGATCTCTCCCCCGAACGACCGCGAGATCAATCGCTGGGTCTATTTTGGATACGAGGGCTTCAACGGAGAGGCCGACTCACCGGTTCGGCTGGCCTGCCAGCTCAAGGCCTATGGCAACATCACGATCGTCATCCCACCTTGGCACGGACTGATCGGCAAGCTGGACGAGAAGGAGAAGGCGCAAGGGGCCTGATCTGCGGCGGTACCAACCCGCCAAATCAAAATAAGAGACTTCAAGCAAACGACAGGATGTCGGTCAAACGGGAGGGTCGATGCGCAGTCAAGGAATCTGCTGGAGAAGCTGGGGAATTGGCGTGGTGATCGCCCTCCCGATCTTGCTGGGAGCCGTGCTGTTGCCGCAAACCGGGCCAAGTGCGGCGGCCGAATCGCCAGAGATGGCGCGATGGACGAAACAGGCCCGGGCGGTTACGGTCTACCGCGACGAGTGGGGCGTGCCGCACGTCTACGGCCCGACCGATGCGAGCGTCGTCTTCGGCTTCATCTACGCCCAAGCCGAGGACAACTTCTGGCAGATCGAGGACAGCTACCTGCAGGCAATCGGGCGGGCAGCCGAGGTCTACGGGGAGAAGATGCTCGACTCGGACCTGACCAACCGGGCGCTCGGGATTGTCGCACAATCGAAGGCAGAGTATGCCGCGATGTCGAAGCCGATGCGGGAGCTGTGCGAGGCGACCGCCGACGGACTCAACTACTATCTGGCACGCCATCCCGAAATCAAGCCGAGACTGATCACCCGCTTCGAGCCCTGGCACGCGCTGGCCTTTGGGCGGTTTGCGCAGTACCAGCTCTTCATCTACCGGCGCGCCGTGCGCGAGAACGAGATCCGGGGCGCTGTCGTTGAAGAGGGAGCCCCACGGAAGCAGGCACGCCTGGGAGGGCCCGTCAACCAAGATCTCCGGCAAGTGGGAGTCGGGGACTTGGGGAGGCTGGCGCAATGGCTCGACGGCATGGGTGGCGCGGGAGAGGATGCCTGGGCGGCAGGGGTCGTTGGCTCGAACACCTGGGCGGTGACGCCGGCGAAGAGTTCGTCCGGGGCCCCCTTGCTCTTCATCCACCCGCATCAGCCGTTCTTTGGTCCTGGGCAGTGGATCGAGGGGCACGTCCACAGTGGGACGGGCTGGAATGTCTCCGGAGCGACCTTCCCTGGATCGCCGATCATTGGGCTCGGCCACAATGAAGCGCTCGGCTGGAGCCACACGGTCAACACGCCCGACATCATCGACCTCTGGGAAGAGACCTTCGACGATCCACAGAATCCACTCCACTACCGTTACGGCACAGGCCATCGCTTGGCGACCAGCTGGCAGGAGACCCTCCTCGTGCGCGACGAGAAGGCGGGGGGCCGTCTGGTTCCGCGCACCTTCACCTTCCGCAAGACCCATCACGGACCGATCGTCGCCGTGCGGAACGGGAAGCCGCTGGCGGTGCGCATGGCCAAACTGGAGGAAGGCGGCCTGATCGAGCAGCGGTACTGGATGGGGAAGGCGCGAAATCTGACCGAATTCCGACGGGCGATGGCCCGTCTCGCGGTGCCGATGTTCAACACGATGTACGCCGATCGGGATGGGCAGGTCTGGTACGTCTACAATGGCGCCATCCCCCGTCGCGATCCGAAGGTCGACTGGTCGAAGCCGGTCGATGGCAGCAAGCCAGAGCACGAGTGGCAGGGTTATCACCCCTTGGAGGAGCTTCCTCAAACGCTCAACCCGTCATCGGGCTTCGCGCAGAACTGCAATGCGACCCCGTTGCTCGCCGCTGGCGAAGTGGCGGGCCAGGATGGCAACCCGGACCCGGCACGCTTCCCTGGCTACATGATCGGCGAGGAGGACAACTCGCGGTCGCGAATGTCGCGCCGACTCCTCTCCGAGCGACCCAAGTTCAGCTTCGAGGATTGGTCGAAGGCGGCCTATGACACGCGCGCCCTTGAAGCGGAGCGGCTGATTCCCGGACTGGTTACCGAATGGGAGAGCCTTCGCCAGCAGGACGCCGCTCGCGCATCGCGGGTCGAGGGGCCGATCGCAGCCCTCCGCGCCTGGAATGCGGTGAGCACGACCGACTCTGTCCCGATGACGATCTTCTCCCTCTGGGCCTACACCCGAACCCTCCCCCAAGCGAAGCAGTTGACCAAAAACATGGCGGCCCCGGACGTGGCCGTCCTGGACTATGTCGTCGGTGAATTGCAGAAATCGTGGGGCACTTGGGAGGTGAGCTGGGGAGACTTGACACGTCTGCAGCGTGTCCACACCAGCGGGTCCCTCGAACCCTTTCTCGATGAGAAACCGAGCCTGCCCGTGGCCGGTGGGCCGGGAGAGTTCGTCGGGATGATCTTCAACTTCTACGCGCCGCCCGCCAAGGGGCAGAAGCGGCGCTACGGGACGGCGGGCCACTCCTATGTCAGCGTCGTCGAGTTCGGGCGGGAGGTACGGGCGCGTTCTGTCCTCCAGTTTGGCCAGAGCCACGATCCGGCCTCGCCGCACTACTTCGACCAAGCCGCCCTCTATGCCAAGGGGCAGTTCAAGCCGGCGTGGTTTACACGCAAGGAGGTCCAGGCGCACGCCAAGCGGGCCTATCACCCAGGAGAAGCAGCTTCGTCGAAAGGGGCGAAGGGAGCAACTGGGAGTCACTCCTTGGGAACGCGGTAACCTTTGCGGGCACGGACGACGGCGTCCGGGATGGTGACCTTGACGCGGATCGTGCGATAGGTCCCATCGCGTCGGGTGTTGGTCGGATAGTAGCGCAGGGCGTACTGATTCCGCAGCTCGTCGGCGATGAGTGCGAAGGTATTGGCGAGACTGCCGAGAGACGGGGCGATATGGAAGCGCCCCCCGCTCGCTTCGGCCAACCCTTCAAGGTATTCCCGGCCTCGGCTGATCTCCTCTTGCCGCTGCCCCGGCATTGGCTGTCCAGACCCTGGCCACTGTGGAGCGGTGAGGGGCCAGCGCCCACGGGGAAAGCGGGGCCCAGGAAAGAGGATCGGAGGGGTTCGCCGTGAGCGGCCCCCTCCCGGATAGCCTCCCCCAAAGAAGGTCTGGGGTTGGTACCAGATGGGATAGAAGAGAACACCCGACTCTTCGGCCCGGGCGATGGTCGCCTCTCCCGTTGACCTCTTCCCCATCGAATCGATCCCATCCGAAAAGAGGACGATCGCCTTGCGCCCCTCGATCGATTGAAACCGGCGCAACGCAAAGTCAACGGCGCTGTAGATCCGCGTTCCTCCCCCTCCACGAATGCCCCGAATCGCGTCATAGAGAACCATCCGATCCTGACTGAAATCACATTCGACATTGACGCGCGTGGCAAAGGTCGCGACCATCACCTGGTCGTCCGCACGCAACTGGCGGACAAACTCCATCGCAGCCCCCTGGATCTCATCGAGATGGTCGCGGACGCTACCCGAGGTATCGATCAGCAGGATGACGTGGAAGGGAACCGACTCGCTCAGCAAGGCATCGATCCGCTGCTCGACATTGTCTTCGTAGAGGCGGAATTGTGACTGGCGGAGGTTGGAGATGGGCCGGCCTGCCCGGTTGATGACGGTCAGTGGGATACTGACCATGGTCGTGTCGAGGCGAATCGTTCCGTCATCGGTGACACTGACCGGCGTCGGATCGGGTTCGTCGACGGGCTCTGGTGCCTCTGGAGCATCGGGGGGCAGGGCTGGGGTGGACGGAGCGGGTGCGGGATTGGCGGGGGGAGGTGGGGGCGCGGACGGGGGACGGACCGGACGGCGCCCCGACTGGGCCATTGCAGCCATTGTCAACGCCAGCAGAACGATCCCGCTCCCGCAGCAGAGGCGCCAGAAGGCCTCCCTGCGTGGGCATCTCGATGGTTGGGCAGTGCCCGGAGTCTTCCCTCTCTCTTGCTGTGTGGCGTTGGCCCTCATCTGATCTCCTCCCGGTGAACCTGTGTGCAGCCTTGCCATTCTCAGCGCGTGGAACGATCCAGACGATGCTTTCTTGCGCCACGGAAGAAC
>JBMUAP010000286.1:0-4749 GCA_049454155.1 Blastocatellia bacterium | reverse complement strand
GAAAAGGGGGAGGGAGCGCTTGCCGCCTACCTCGTTGAGTGATCCGGGACCGCTTCGAGGAGAAGGGCAAGAGCGCGTTTGAGCGCGGCCTCTCCCGGGGCGCTACCCTTGAAGTGGCCGAGACGAACGACGACGAGGTCGTGGGAGGGGACGATGAAGGTGTACTGTCCGCCTGCGCCGGCCATGAAGTAGGCCTCTTTGGGCAGCGGAAACTCTCCGTTGCCATTGAGCCAAAAGAAGCCGCCGTAGATGGGCCGCCCATCGGCCTTCCAAGCCGGGGCCAAGGTGCTAGCGAAGTCGACAAATCCCTCAGGAAGAATCCGCTTGCCGTTCCAGACGCCGTCCTGCAGATAGAGGTTGCCGAGGCGGGCCCAGTCCCGCGCGGAGGCATATTCATAGCCCTGGGTGAGAAAGTTCCCGTAGGGGTCGGTCTCGAGCACCATTGTCCGAATTCCCAGCCGATCGAAGAGCGCGCGTTGCGGGAAGGAATGGTAGTCCTGCTTGAGCTTCTCGATGCCGAGGCGATTGAGGTAGTTGATCAGGACGGGATCGGTGTTGCGGTAGCGGCCGACGGTGTTGGGTGGCCACTGCAGCGGGCGGGTCGCGGCATAGTGAAAGCTGTTGATCGTGCCGGTGTAGAGGTAGAGGTGATCGGGATAGGGCCCCGAGGGGTCATAATCGGGATCCTGGGGGGCGCGGATGCGCAGGCCGCTCGACATATGGAGGATATCAGCAATGCGGATCTGGCGACGCGGATCGTCTGGAGACTGCCACTCCGGGATCGGGGCCGGTTGCCAGAGGTCGTAGACGCCCGCGCGGATGAGGATCCCCATGAGGGTGGCCGTCAGGCTCTTGCCCATCGACCAGCTTTCGAGCGGAGTGCGGTGAGTGATGCCCGGGGCGTAGCGTTCGGCGAGGATCTGCCCTTTCCAGGTGGCGACGAAGGCGGCGGTATGGCCCTCGGCTGGTGTGAAGGCAGCCTCGAGGGCCGCCTCCAGTTTGGCGGCGTCGATCCCGGGGAGGGGGGCTCGTTTGGGGATCCGGTCACCCAGCGGCCAATCGACGTTCGTCGGGTCGGGGAGCCGTCGCGAGATCGGCTGTGCTTGAAAGAAGACCGACTGGCGTCCCGGCGGGAGGCTGACACAGCCGAGGTCTCCAAGGTGAACGGCTTGGCGCGACCGCCCATTGGGCAGCTGGATCGTCACCGTCCGCCGCCGTCGATCGACGATTGGCTGGCCCAGCTTGGCACGCACCTCGTAGGGGGCAGTGAAGTAGCCGACGTGTTCCTTGGCGAAGTCGAGCGTCAGCCCAGTAATGAAGACGGCTGAGCAGAGGACTTTGGCATAGCCGGCGGCGTGATGTTCGAGAGGGTCTCCAGGCGGGGGGACGTAGGCCGTCGGCAGCTCGAGTCTACGAGCCCGCTCCAGCATCGCTTGGCGGGAGGCGTCGATCGATTGCCCGGCAACGGGAAGAGAGAGCAGGAGAAGCCCCAGGAGCCATCTCCGGCCTTTGGCTCCCACGCGGATCCTGCCCTGAGGGCTGGTGGCACGGTCACTCGGCTCATTGTTCATGTGATCACCTCTTCTTGTCCACTCGCTGGTTCGTCTCAACGATCGTGATTGTCTGGCAATCGCGGCTCAGAGTCCAGAGGAGAGCCGACAAGTTCTCCGCCATTTCCGATGCGGGAGGGGCCGGCGGGTCCTTTTCTCTTCGCGACGTTCCATCTGGCCGGAAATGAGGAAAAGTGCTAGGCTAAGCCGCATGAAAGCGACAACACTCTTGCCAATCGAAGCTCTCTATCATCGGTGTGACCCGACGCAGTTCGCTTTTGTGACGACGCACGATCTTGACGAATTGAAAGAGATGATTGGTCAGGAGCGGGCGGTCGAGGCAGTGCTCTTCGGGATCGGGATTCGGCGGGACGGCTACAACATGTTCGCCCTGGGACCGTCGGGGACAGGCAAGCATACGCTCGTCCATCGGTTCATTGCGCAGCAGGCCGCGGCGGAGCCGACCCCGAACGATTGGTGTTACATCAACAACTTTGCCGAATCGACCAAGCCAATCCGGTTGGAGCTACCCCCGGGAAAAGGAGCTGTGCTCAAGCGCGATATTGCGCAGTTGATCGATGAGCTGCGGACGGCAATCCCGGCAGCCTTCGAGACAGAGAGCTTTCGGACTCGTCGGCAGGCCATTGACGAAGAGATCGAGGAGCGCCACGAGGCGGCCTTCCGGGCGTTGGGGGAGGAGGCACAGAAGCGGGGGATCGCCCTGCTCCACACTCCGACCGGCTTCGTCCTTGCCCCCGTGCGGAACGATGAGGTTCTCACCCCGGAGCAGTTCGAAAAGCTGCCGCGTGAGGAGCAAGAACAGATTACCCACGTCATCACCGAATTGCAGGAGAAGCTCCAGGCCATTATCCGGCAGAGTCCCCAGTGGAGACGGGAAGGGCACGAGAAGCTCAAGGCACTCAACCAGGAGGTGACGACGTTCGCCGTTGGACGGCAGATCGAAGATCTCCGCACCCGCTACCACGAGATGCCGGAGGTGGTCGCCTACCTCGACGCCATGCAACAGGATGTCATTGACAACGTCGATGACTTCGTCAAGCCGCAGGAGCCGACGATTGCCGCGCTCATGGGAGGAGGGATGCCCTCGCCGCTCGCCGGGAAGGGCGCCTTCCAGTTCCGGCGCTATCAGGTCAACTTGCTCGTCAGCCACGAAGCGGGGGAAGGGGCACCGGTCGTCTACGAGGACCACCCGACCTTCCCCAACATTTTCGGCCAAGTCGAGTACCTCTCACATCTCGGCGCCATGGTCACCGACTTCAATCTGATCCGGCCCGGGGCACTCCAGCGGGCCAATGGCGGCTACCTGCTGCTCGATGCCTACAAGGTGCTGCAGCAACCCTATGCGTGGGAGGGTCTCAAGCGGGCCCTGCAGTCGGCCGAGATCCGCGTCGAGTCGCTCGGGCAGATGCTCGGGCTGATGAGCGCCGTCTCGCTCGAACCTGAGCCGATTCCTCTCCGGGTCAAGGTAGTCCTCCTCGGAGAGCGATTGCTCTACTATCTGCTGAGCCAATATGATCCAGACTTCCACGAGCTCTTCAAGGTCGCGGTCGACTTCGAGGAAGAGATGCCCCGCACCAGCGAGGGCCATCTCCTCTATGCTCGCCTCATCGGGACGATCGGGCGGAAAGAGGGGCTCCTGCCCTTCGATCGTCAGGCAGTCGCCCGCATCATCGAGCAGAGTTCCCGTTTGGCGGGGGATGCCGATCGGCTCTCGATGCACACGACGACCCTCGCCGATCTTCTCCGCGAAGCGGACTTCTGGGCCGGCAAGCAGGGGCAGGCGGCGGTCAGCGTTGCCCACGTCGAGCAGGCGCTCGCCGCTCAGACGCGGCGAGCTGATCGGATGCGGACACGCCACCTCGAAGCGGTCGAGCAGGGCACGATCCTCATCGATACCGAGGGGCGCCGCGTCGGCCAGATCAACGGTCTCTCGGTCATCCAGCTCAACCAGTTCTCGTTTGGTCACCCGACGCGCATCACCGCGCGGGTCCGGCTCGGGCGCGGTGAGGTGATCGACATCGAACGCGAGGTCGCCCTCGGCGGACCCATCCACTCGAAGGGGGTCATGATCCTCGCCGGGTTTCTCGGCGCCCACTACGCCATCGACTACCCGCTCTCCCTCTCGGCCAGCCTCGTCTTTGAGCAGTCGTATGGCGGGGTCGAGGGCGATAGTGCCTCCTCTGCCGAACTATACGCACTCCTCTCGGCGTTGGCAGAGGTTCCCTTGCGCCAGTCGCTGGCAGTCACGGGCTCGGTCAACCAGCACGGGGAGGTCCAGGCGATCGGCGGCGTCAATGAGAAGATCGAGGGGTTCTTCGATCTCTGCCGTGCACGCGGCTTGACGGGAGAGCAGGGGGTGATGATCCCCCGATCCAATGTGCGCCACCTCATGCTGCGACCCGATATTGTCGACGCGGTCCGTCAAGGGCAGTTCGCGATCCATGCTGTCGCCACGATCGACGAGGGGCTCGAACTCTTGACAGGGATGCCGGCCGGCGAGCGCGATGCCGAAGGCAAGTTCCCGATCGGCAGCGTCAACCAGCGGGTCGAAGTTCGCTTGATCGAGCTGGCAGAGAAACGGATCTCGTTTGGCCAGTCGACCAAGCCGGAGGGGGAGAAGTAGTCGCCAAGGATGTCAAAGGGAAGGAGGGATCGATGAGCAGAGAGGAAGAGCGGCAGGAAGGATCGATCGAGGTTCGGCAATCGCGGCGACTCCGCCTGGTCCTCGACTCGGCGACACAGAACCGGGTCTTGCTGCAGGCGGCAGTCCACCTTGCGGCAGCGTTGGACGCCGAACTCGAAGGCATGCTGATCGAGGATGAGACGCTGCACCGACTCGCGGCGCAGCCCGATTTCGCCCACGTCAGCCGACAGACGACTCTGACCGAGCCGCTCTCGGTGGCGCGTCTCGAACGCGAGTGGCGCGCGCAAGCCCGTTTGCTCCAGGATCGCTTGACCGAGCTGGCCGCGCGCGAACAGGTCGTCTGCCACTTTCGGGTTGTCCGTGGTCTGCTCGAGCGCGAGATTCTCGCCGCGGCGGCAGAGGCTGAGCACCTCGCCCTCTGGGGGGGGACCCTGCTCGTCGAACAACTCCATGAGGTCGTCGATCTCCTCCGCGTCCCACCGATCCGGTTTCCCCGTCCCGCGCCCTTTTCCGCCCAGTTTCCGACCCGGAGGC
>JBMUAP010000285.1:0-4757 GCA_049454155.1 Blastocatellia bacterium | reverse complement strand
CAAGAACCTGACCTACGAGGACGCGCTGGCCGCAGCGAAGCTCGATCTGCCGCTCGATGTCTCGCCGCAGAAGATCCGCGGCAGTTATGGGCCGACCGGGGACAAGCCGACGATGACGGCGCGGGGACGAGAGGCGATCAATCCGCTGCTGCTTGGGGTCTGGGAGAACTTCCCGGACATCGTCTCGGTGCGGGTCGAGCGGGGGCGCTTCTTCACCGAGGCGGAGCGGGAGACGCGCGCCGAGGTCTGCGTCATCGGCTTCGGGATTGCCAGGCAGCTCTTCGAGGAGGACGATCCGCTCGACCAAGAGGTGCGGTTGGATGGGCGGCTCTACCGGGTGATCGGGGTGTTGGAGAGTGGCTCGGGGCAGGGAATCATCGGCAGCGATGAGCTGGATGAGCGGATCGTCTACGCGCCCTTCGAGACGGTCGCCCGCCAGTACCCGGAGATCGAATCGACAGCGATCGTCGTGCGGGCACCGGTGGGCGGGGTCGACGCAGTCATCGAGCAGGTGACGACCCTCTTGCGAGTCCGTCGCAACGTCCCGGTCGAGGCGCCGAACAACTTTGGGGTCAACCGGGCGGAGCAGGTCTTCGAGGTGGTGCAGCAGATCATCCTTGGGCTGGCCGCAATTGTTGTTCCGATCGCCTTGGCGGGATTGGTGGTCGGGGGCGTCGGCGTCATGAACATCATGCTCGTCTCGGTGACGGAGCGGGCGCCGGAGATCGGGATCCGGCGCGCGATCGGGGCGCGGCAGCGGGATGTCCTCTTCCAGTTCCTGGTCGAGGCGGTGGCGTTGACCGGAGTCGGTGGCGTGATTGGGATCCTCGTCGGGTTCCTCTTCGCCTTTTTGATCAACCTGGCGATCGATTTTCCGGCGGCCGTTCCGATGTGGGCGGTGCTGGTCGGTTTTTTGACCTCGGCGACGGTCGGGTTGATTGCCGGGATGTGGCCCGCCATTCGCGCGGCCCGGCTCGATCCGGTGGCCGCGATCCGTGGCGATTGAGTCGGAATCCCTGACAAGTGGAAGAAGAGGAGCGCAGCTCGATGAGCGAACAAGATCGGAAACAGGCAGTCTTTGCCCTGATGGTGCTGTTCGGGATCAACACGATGAACTTCTTTGACCGGCAGATCCTCGCCGCGGTCACGGAGCCGATCCGACAGCAGTGGAGCTTGAGTGACACGGCGATGGGGGTCATGGGGACGGCCTTCACTCTGATCTACGCAGTGGTCGGAGTCCCGCTGGGGCGCTGGGCCGATCGCGGCTCGCGGACGCGGATTCTGAGCTTCGGCGTCGGGCTGTGGAGCCTCTTCACGGCGGCCTCGGGGGCGGCGTGGGGCTACTGGACGCTCTTCCTGGCGCGGATGGGGGTCGGAGTTGGCGAGGCGAGCTGCTCCCCGGCCGGCAACTCGCTGATCGGAGATCTCTATCCACCGAACCAGCGGGCACGGGCGATCTCAGTCTTCATGCTCGGCCTGCCGGTCGGGATCTTCCTCTGCAACCTTCTCAGTGGGCTGATTCTCGAGTATTCGGTGCCGTACGTCGGGCGCGAGAATGCGTGGAAGGTCCCCTTCCTGGTGGCGGCCGTTCCCGGGTTGATCCTGGCGTGGCTGGCGCGACGGATTCGCGAACCGAAGCGGGGGGCGACTGAGGTCTACCAGGTGGCCGATCGGGCAATGGACGGCTCCCCGTACCGGCGCGTGCTGCGGATCCCGACGATGTGGTGGATCATCCTCTCCGGAGCGCTGCACAACTTCAACGCCTACGCGGTCAATGCCTTCATGCCGGCCTATCTTGGTCGCTACCACGGACTGGGGCTGCAGCAGGCCAACACGATCTCGGCGATCGTCCTTGGGGCAGTCGGCGTCATCGGGCTGCTCGCCGGCGGGTTCGCTGCCGACTGGGCGCGAAGGAAGCGCACCAATGGCCGGATGCAGCTTGGCGCGCTCTGCCTCTTCATTCTGACCCCCTGCCTCTACCTCGCGCTGAGCCGTCCGGCGGGCGATCTCCTCACCTTCGTCCTGCTGATGGGAGGCGGCTGGATGCTCTTCTTCGTCTACTACGTGACGGTCTATCCGACGGTGCAGGACGTGGTTGAGCCCAGTTTGCGGGGAACGGCGATGGCCTTATACTTCTTTGCGATGTATGTGCTGGGTGGGGCTTTCGGCACGACGGTGCTGGGGTATCTCAGCGACTTCTTTGCACGGCGGGCGATGGTCGCGGCGGGGGCGACGGAGATGGCCGAGAGTTACAAGGCGATCGGACTGCACGATGCCTTCATGATCGTGCCGGTCGTTGCTTTGACGCTCTCCCTGGTGCTCTACGCCGGTTCGCGGACGGTGACGCGCGATATGGAGCGGCTCCGTCAGTGGATGGAGCGGAACGCCACCTCCTGAGAAGAGAGGTCGACGCTCCAGGGGAAAGAGGACGGAAGGGAGGGAGGCATGGCGGTGAGACGAGGAGACGGGTCGCCAGCGGCCCCTCGGGACGCCCGGTTGCTGGAGAAGTGGCGGCGCGAGGTCGACCGGCGGGGCTTTTTGCGTGGGGGGGCGGCGCTGACCTTCTTCGCCGGGGTGACGGGCGGAGCGAGCTTGATGGGGGCGCTGCGGGCGCAAGAGCCGGCCGCGCAGGAGCCGCTCGTCTATGTCTGCCCACTCCATCCGGACGTCCAGGCGAAGGCCCCGGGCCATTGCCAGAAGTGCAATACCAAGCTGGTCGCGACCTCGGCGACGGCGAGGGCGACCCCAGAGATCTACACCTGCCCGATGCACCCCGATATCATTGCCGGGCAGGAGGGCATCTGCCCGAAGTGCAAGATGAAGCTGATCAAGGGCGCTCCGCCCGAGACGGAGGAGTTCCGGGTCCGCATCGAGACGTCTCCCTCGCCGCCGCGGGCGGGGCAGCCCCTGACGATGCGTTTCAGCGTCTTCCATCCGACGACCCACGAGCAGGTCAAGAACTTCAATATCCTGCACGACATGCCCTTCCACCTCTTCGTCGTCAGCCAAGACTTCGAGAGCTTCGATCATATCCACCCCGAGCTGCTTCCGGATGGGACTTTTCAGATCGAGACGCGGCTGCCGCGGGAGGGTTACTACAAGGTCTTCTGCGACTTCTTTCCGGGTGGGGGGATGCCGCAGGTGACCCATCATCACCTCATTACGGCCGGATTCAAGGGCGATCTGGTCTCGTCGCTCGCCCGGTTGGAGCCGGAGCGACCAGTCGATGGGCGGCTGGTCCGGACGATCGACGGGA
This sequence comes from Blastocatellia bacterium, assembly GCA_049454155.1. GTDB lineage: Bacteria > Acidobacteriota > Blastocatellia > RBC074 > RBC074 > CAIOZW01. The sequence goes on along the minus strand of JBMUAP010000285.1, from coordinate 1,501 downwards.
CGCGCTTCGAGCTGACCTTCGAGCCCTTCCCGCTCTACTCCGGGGAGGAGTTCGAGCTGCACTACCGGTTGATCGATGAGAAGTCCGGCCAGCCAGTCCAGGACCTGCGCCCTTATCTGGCAGCGTGGGGCCATACGCTCATTCTGAGTGAGGATGGGACCGACTACCTCCACTCCCACCCGACGGAGATGCTGCCCGAGGGGATGAGCGAGGAGGAGAAGCGGCGGTTGCCGGCGACATCGGAGGTCACCTTCGATACCTTCTTCCCCCGCCCGGGGCGGTATCGCATCTGGTCACAGTTTCAGCGGGAGGAGCAGATTTTGACCGTTCCCTTCACGATCGAGGTTCCCCGCCTCTCCTAGCGTGGGGACACGAGCAGGCTGATGGAGAGAAGATCTCCCGGACGATAATAGACGACAATGGATGACAATGGATGACAATGGAGGAGTGGCAGGCATGAGAAGGCAGGTGTGGCAGGGCAGTGGGCTGATCAGACTCTTGGTCGGAGTGGTGGCGGTGGTGGTGGCGAGCGCCGGATGGGGGGCTGCGCAAGAGAAGAAGCTGCTGACCCTCGATGATCTCTACGATCCGGTGCGCCGGATCAACCTCAACGGGACCCCGCCGATGGGGCTGACCTGGATCGATGCCACCCACTACCTCCAGCGGCGGGTTGATCCCCAGACGCGCCAAGCCGCCTACGTTCGCGTTGAGGCGCGTACCGGCAAGGCGACCCCGCTCTTCGACTCCGCCAAGATGGTCGCCGCCTTTGCCAAGCTCCCCGGAATTGGCCCGGCCGGAGCCGAACGCATCGCCCGTCTCCCCCTCTCCTTCGAGGAGGGCTACCGCTCGGTCCTCCTCAACCATGCCAACGACCTCTTCTACTACCGGCTCGACAGCGACGAGGCGATCCGCCTCACCAACAGCGCCGAGCCAGAGGTCGGCGCGGAGCTGAGCCCGGACGGGAAGATGGTCAGCTTCGTCCGTGACTACAACCTCTACGTCGTCGACCTCGCCACCCAGCGCGAGCGGTCGCTGACCAAGGATGGCAACGAACGGCTCTTCAATGGCCGGCTCGACTGGGTCTACCAGGAGGAGCTCTACGGCCGGGGGAACTTCAAGGGTTACTGGTGGAGCCCGGACTCCGCCCGGATCGTCTATCTGCAACTGGACGAAACGGCAGTGCAGCCCTTCACCGTTGTCGACCACCTCACGCAGCAGCAGGAGCTGGAGGTCTACGCCTATCCAAAGGCGGGACAGCCCAACCCGACGGCGCGGCTGGGGGTCGTCGATGTCGTTGGCGGACAGACCCGCTGGGTCGACCTCTTCCGCTACCAGGGGAGTGAGCCGCTGATCGTCCGCGTCGGGTGGAAGCCAGACAGCCGCGAGGTGGTCTTTATCATCTCCAATCGCGAGCAGAACTGGATCGATCTCAACCTTGCCGACCCGCAGACGGGCAAGGTGCGGACGCTCTTCCGTGAGACGTCGAAGGCCTGGATCGAGA
>JBMUAP010000284.1:0-4762 GCA_049454155.1 Blastocatellia bacterium | reverse complement strand
GGTAGCCAGTGGCGCCGATGAGGGTCTCATCGCCGTCCATGACGAGGGTTCCCTTGCTTCCGACCGCCGTGATCTGGTTTTTGCCCCCACTGGCATAGAGGGCGGAGAGGGTGACGACCCCGTGAGGGGTCCGGCCTCGCTGCGGGGCAAAACGGAGGAGGAAAGAGCAGAAGTCATCGGTCTCGTTGGGGCGATCTTCGCCGGAGAGAGGATCCTTGCGCGTGGGGATCATCGTCGCCATGGTGGAGGAGACAGCGTCGATCTCGCCGAAGAGCCAGCGCAGGGCATCGATCGCGTGGGAGCCGAGGGCCCCGAGCAGCCCGCCACCGGCTTGGCGCTGAGACCACCAGTTCCAGGGGCGCTGAGCGGAATGGCGAAATCCGGAGGAGATGAGGACCTGAACGTGGTGCAGATCGCCAAGGTAGCCCGCATCGACCAGTTCCTTCATGCGGCGCCAAGTCGGATTGAAGCGGAGTTCGTGGTCGATGATGGCGAGCTGTCGCGGACGGGCCTGGGCGGCCTCGCACATTTGGCGGGCCTCGGCGACCGACATCGCCATGGGCTTCTCGCAGATGACGTGCTTGCCGGCCTCGAGGGCGGCGAGGGCGATTTGAGAATGATGAACGGGTGGAGTCGAGATGACGACGAGGGAGACATCGGGCAGGGAGAGCAGTTCCTGGTAGTCCTGACAAGGGTGCGGGATCGCCAGCTCCTCCGCCACTTTCTGGGCGTTCTCGAAGCGTCCGCTGCAGACAGCGACCAGCTCGGCCCCTTCGCAGACGCGAAAGGCAGGGGCCTGGGCGCTGCGGGCAAAGCCCGTTCCGATCAGCCCGATTCCAATCTTCTCTTCCTTCATCCGTTTTCGCTCTGCTCCCGGGAGTATCTCAGCCATCTGGAGATCCCCAGGAAGCCCCCAGAGATCAGAAGTCTCTTCTGTCAACCTTGTTGTTGGAGAGCCTGGACGAGATTCTCGATGCTCGATCCACGATTTCGAATCTTTCGGGCCTTCGTTTCGCCCTTCCAGCGCGCCTGAGAGGGCAGTGGGAGAAGGCAGGCAAGGATCGAGGATTCGAAAGAGCGGGCAGACTCAAAGAAGAACATTCTAACACTTCCCGCAAGGGGGGAGGAAAGCTGGAGAGCGAGGAGAGGAAGATTTTCGCGGGAGTGGGTTCCGCCAGTCGCTCACCGTGGGGAGGTACGGAGTTGGGCCAGTTCGGCAGCAAGTCGAATGGCGGCGCGCATGCTCGAGGCATCGGCGATTCCCTTCCCCGCGAGATCGAAGGCCGTGCCGTGGTCGACAGAGGTCCGAATGAGAGGCAGACCGAGGGTGACATTGACGGCCTCCCCGAAGGAGAAGCACTTGATCGGAATGAGGCCTTGGTCGTGGTAACAGGCGATGACGAGGTCGAATTCGCCTTGGTAGGCACGGAGAAAGAGGGTGTCGCCCGGGTAGGGGCCCGAGACATCGATGGCGTCAGCCCGGCAGGACTGGATGGCGGGAAGCATCTCCCGTTGCTCTTCTTCGCCAAAAAGGCCGCCCTCCCCAGCGTGTGGGTTGAGACCGGCGAGGGCGATGCGGGGGGAGGCGAGGCCATAGCCCTTCAGCTCGCGTTCGACCAGGCGGATCAAACGCTCGAGAGCGGGTTGTCGGACGAGCCCTGGGACCTCGTGGAGAGGGACGTGAATGGTCAAGAGGGCGACGCGGAGACGAGGGGCAATGAAGGCCATGGCGAAGTCCTCGCAGTCGGTCAACCAGGCGAGGTACTCGGTGTGCCCGGGAAAGGGGATGCCGGCGAGGGAGAAGGAGGTCTTATTGATCGGGGCAGTCGCCATGGCGTCGAGGTGACCGGCGAGGCAAAGGTCGACGGCCGTCTCGATCGCGGCAGCGGCGGCACGTCCGGCGGCAGCCTGCGCCCGACCAAGCTCGATCGGCTCCCCCTCGGGGAGAGCCGGCGTCAATGAGAGGTGCCATGCCGCCGACCGATGGGTCCGGTCAGTTCTCGTCCCGAGAGGGATCGCGGGAAGGAGGAGAGGGGTGTTCAGATCGGCGGGGAGAGGGGCTCCGGGTGGCAAGTGGAGTGGGATCGGCCGGTGCCCTTGGCGACGGCACTCCTCTTGTAATCCCTCTTTGTCTCCGATCAGCACGGGGCGACAGCAGGCGAGGACGTCTTCGGAAAAGGCGGCTTTGACGGAGATCTCCGGGCCGATGCCGGCTGGATCCCCTACCGTAATCCCGATGACGGGTCGCGGCAAGCGACCTTCGCTCACTGGAGCGATCTGATTAGTCATCCTCTGGTTGGTCCTTGTACATGTACTTGATGTTGTGCTTGAGAATCAGCAGGTTCGGACCATCCTCTCGGTGGAGTTTGATGCTGCCCTTGTCATACCACTCGATCGTCCCGAAGAGCTGTTCGTTGTCCTGAAGGACGATGACCATCGGGGTATGGGCGTCCATCTGCTTCTTGTAGTAGAAGCTCTCGGCATTGGTCTGCTCGGGTGGAATCTTCTTCTTGGGCTGACCAGGGGCAGAGGACTGGCTCTGGGGGGGAGCCGGGCTGGGGGGCGGCGGGGGGGGCTCGGGGGCACGGCGGGGAGGAGGCGGTGCCTGAGCGAGTTGTTCCCGCTCTTTCACTTCCGCCAGCGTGGTTCGGATCAGTTTTCGGTTCACGTCTCTTCTCCTTCGGTTGGGTCGTTGCGGTCGTTTCGGGGTCAAGAGCCTTGCGGGGAATGGTTCGAGCCCGGGGGCGATGCAGACGCAGATATCTGCCACCGTTCCTCAACGGCCAGGACGAAGCGTCAGCGGACTTTGGCCAACGGCACAGCCAGACGGAGTGGGCTTGCTGACGCTGCGATGCGAACATTCCTGTGTCAACGGGTTTTCGGAGATCGCTCCAGGCTCAACGCCCGTGAGTGGAAGATCGTGGATCCGCCACGGTGGAGTGACATTCAGACGCTTCCCTTGTGATGGCAACCCTTTCGGGTCGACCTTAGGGGAAGAGTCAGGAGGTTCCCAGGGCGAAGCAGGTGTGGTGAAAGATGCCACCGGAATGGAGTTGATTCCATCCGGGGCCGCCTCTCTGCCTGATAGACGGGTATCGGGCGCTGCGCCACAGAAGACTCGTTGATGGCGTGTAATCTACCCTACTCGGACCCTCTCCGCAAGTGGCAACGGGGCGATTTTGGACCGGGACGACGAACGAGAATCGCGGATGGAGCGTCAGCGAATCGCGAGTCGCTCCGGGTCCTTCCGCCTTCCCTTCCCCAATTCGATGGACGAGGGATCTCAATCCGCTTTTTTGCGGATGAAGGTTGGGACATCGAGGTCCTCGCGGTCTGGCCGATCGGACGGAAGGGAGTGAACGGTTCCTCCGCCGGGACGAGCGAACTGGGTCGCGGCGCGGGCTTGGCGATCCGGCAGGGCCCCGATGGTGTCTGGGGGAAAGCCAGTGGCGATGACGGTCATCTTCATGGCGTTGGCCATCCCATCGGCGGGCACGGTCCCAAAGATGATGTTGGCATCTGGGTCGACAGCGTCGTGAATGACGCGCATGGCCTCATCGACCTCGAAGAGGGTCAAGTCGGAACCGCCGGTGATGTTGACCAGCACGCCACGGGCGCCGTTGATCGAGGCCTCCTCGAGGAGGGGGCTCGAGATGGCACGCTGGGTCGCTTCGAGTGCCCGATGCTCGCCGGTCGCTTGGCCCGTTCCCATCAGGGCGATGCCCATTCCCTTCATGACGGTTCGGACATCGGCAAAATCGACATTGATGAAGCCCGGGATCGTGATCAGATCGGAGATTCCTTGCACGGCTTGGCGGAGCACTTCATCAGCCATCAAAAAAGCGCTGCCGAGGGACATGCTGCGATCGGCGGCGTGGAGCAGCTTCTCGTTGGGGATGGTGATGAGGGTGTCGACGACCGAACGGAGTTCTTCCAGACCGGCCTCCGCTTGGCGCATGCGGTGGCGGCCCTCGAAGGGAAAGGGCTTGGTGACGACGGCGACGGTCAGTGCGTCAAGTTCGGCGGCGAGGGAGGCGATGATCGGAGCGGCACCGGTACCAGTTCCGCCGCCGAGACCGACGGTGACAAAGACCATGTCGGCGCCTTCGAGGGCCTCGATGATCTTCTCTGTGTCTTCGAGCGCGGCTTCGCGGCCAATCTCGGGATTGGCGCCGGCGCCAAGGCCGCGAGTCAGCTTGGCCCCCAGTTGCAGTTTGACCGGCGCGTGGGATCGCTTGAGGGCCTGGAGGTCGGTGTTGGCGACGAGAAACTCAACCCCCTCGATCCGGGCATCGATCATGTGGTTGACAGCATTGCCACCGCTTCCGCCAATGCCGATCACCTTGATTCGCGCTCCCGACGAGGGGGGTTCGTCACCGAATGTAAAGGTCAGGGCCGTCCGATCTTCTGCCGTCATGTGTGCCTCCAATCGTCCCGCTCCCTTGTCTTGTAGACAAGTGGGGGGTGAAAACGGGGTTTCAGGTGTGTGTCTTCCTGAGCAATTCTGAGGAGTTCCGAACGGAACTGTACCACAATCACTCTCAGCGTCGAATGCCAAAGAAAGCACGAACGCGATCTTTCCATTCGGGCCCGTCGGGAGAGCCTCTCGGGTGGCGTGGGCGGAGGTCTCCGGTGTTGGCGGCTTGGACGGCCAGCTCGTGGCGTGCGCCATAGGCAGCCAAGCCGACGGCCCCTGCCAGGGCGGGGGGGGCAAAGTCCTCCCCGAGGGTGGTCAGCCCGTCCGGGATTCCCAGTCGAACTG